>CAYSNA010000008.1:0-32956 GCA_964432185.1 uncultured Cytophagia bacterium | reverse complement strand
AGCGTTCCCCTGTCACGCGCCGCTTTTAAAACATCTCGAGTCCGGTGTCATTCATCATATTGAAGGCAGCATGAACGGGCCGCTGGGCGATTACTGCTCCGAGGGCAAAATGCGCGGCACCGCGGTTCTGCGCTCGCACGGCGGCCGCTGGCAGGCGGTGCAGGACGGCGAGGTGCATATCGATATTGCTGTGATCGCCGCGCCGGCGGCGGACATGTTCGGCAATTGCAACGGCTCAATGGGGCCATCCGCCTGCGGGCCGCTCGGTTATGACGAGGTGGACGCGCAGTTTGCCGACAAGGTAATTGTTGTCACGGATAATCTTTTCGATTTCCCCTGCTATCCCTGGCACATTCAGGGACAACTGGTCGATTGTGTTGTTGTTGTCGACCAGATCGGTTTGCCGGATAAAATTGTTTCCGGCACCACGCAGCTCACCAAAAGTCCGGACCGATTGAGGATTGCCGAATTGATTGCGAACTTTGCCGAGGCGGCCGGCATTTTCCGAAACGGTTTTTCTTTCCAAACCGGCGCCGGCGGCATCTCGCTGGCCGTCACCGCATTTTTCGAAAAAATTATGCGTCAAAAAAATACCCAGGCGAGTTTTTATCTTGGCGGTAGCAACCAGCTTCCGGTGAAAATGCTGCAGGATGGCCTGATCAAAAATATCATTGATATTCAGGCGTTTGATCTGGAGGCCGTTCGATCCACGCGCGACAATCCGAATCATATCGCCTGCGGGCCGTTCACCACCTATAATTATCACGGCAAAGGCAATTTTTATTCGCTCACCGATATTGTCGTTCTTGGCGCCACCGAAGTGGATGTGGATTTTAACGCCAACGTCGTCACCCATTCGGACGGCCGACTGTTGCATGGCATCGGCGGCTGGCAGAATTGTCTGTTCGCCAAATGTACGGTGCTGGCCGTGCCGAGCTTTCGCGATCGCATTCCGGTGATCGTCAAAAACGTCACGACGCTCACCGGGCCTGCCGACTTGATCGATGTGGTGGTGACCGAGCGCGGCATCTGTATTAATCCGCGGCGGCAGGATTTACTCGATGCTGTGAGAGACTCAAATCTGCCCGTTATCGACATTCATGATCTGCAGACCACTGTTGAAAAAATATGCGGCATTCCCGATCCGCCACAATTGGGCGAAAAAATTGTGGCTGTCATCAAATGGGTGGATGGCACGGTGCTGGACAGCATCTATCAGGTGATCGAAAATTGAGAATAATCCCGGCACTTTTCTCTGCTTGTTGATTTCTTTGATCCAAAACGTCGGCCACTCCCTCTGTCGCAAGTCCTGCTGTTATTAAAATCGATTTAGCCGTCCTTCAAGATATTAATTTTTTTGAAATTTAATCCCTATCCTCTCTGTTATATTTTCCTGTTTTAAATCAATGGCATCCACACATGTAATTGGGAGAGGACTTAACGATTGACAAACTCGATGCAAGATAACGATGTTGTCCAATCACTCAAGCAGGAAAACGAACGATTAAACCGGGCTGTTTACGAACTGTCCATTCTGAATGAACTCGCGCGCGAAATAGGGGCTTCGGTTAATTCTCAAGACGTTATGCAAACAGTGATTAGCCGCTCGCTTCGGGCGGTGAATGCCGAACAAGGTGTTATCACGTTGTCGCCGACAGCGAAAGACGGCAAAATGAAAACGCTGGTGCGAAGTATGGCAACCACCGGCGATAAAAAACCGTACCATGTGGATCAAGCGCTGCTGGGCTGGATGCAGCTGAATAAAACGCCGCTGCTTATTTCTGAACCGAAGAACGATGATCGCTTCAAAGGCGTACAATGGGATGACCGCATCAATTCCGTGCTCTGTGTGCCGCTTTTAATCAAATCTCAACTAACAGGAATTCTTACGGTATTTAATAAAAAAGGCGGCGATCACTTTACCAGCGAAGATCAACGGCTTTTGGCTATTCTCGCCTCACAATCGGCGCAGGTGGTGGAAAATGCGCGACTGCACGAGGATGAGCATAACTATCTTCGCATGCAGGAAGAGCTGCGTCTGGCGTCGGAAATCCAGCTTGGCCTTTTACCAAAAGAAAATCCGCAGGTGCCGGGCTATGATATTTTCGGCATGAGTCTGCCGGCGCACAGCGTCGGCGGCGATTATTACGATTTCATCATACAGGATGATGAGCATTTTGCCGTTTGCCTTGGCGATGTGGCCGGCAAAGGATTACCCGCCGCGCTCGTCATGTCCAACATGCAGGCGACCATCCGCGGCCAGGCGCGCCCCGACCATATGCCGAGCGAATGCCTGACGCTGTCAAATCAACTGCTCTTTCACAGCACCACATCCAATAAATTTGCCACACTTTTTTATGGACAACTGCACGTTCATTCGCACGAATTTTTTTACGCCAACGCCGGACATAATCGGCCAATAGTAATCAAGGCTAATGGAAAAATCGAAAAACTGGACACCGCCGGTTTGGCCCTCAGTATTGTTGAACGTGAAACCTATGAACATGATAAATTTGTGTTCGAAACGGGTGATGTGCTGATCATTTATTCTGACGGCATTACCGAAGCGATGAACGCGGACAACCAGGAGTTCGACGAAGAACGCCTTTTAAGTATTGTGCACGAAAACGCATCACACTCTTCTGAAGATATCGTGATGGCGGTGACGGCCTCCGTGCAGGCGTTTGTTGGCGAGGCTGATCAAAATGATGATATGACCATTGTGATTATTAAACGAATCTAAAATCGGGGACAGGACGTGATCGGGAAAACTTTACTGCATTACCACATTTTGGAAAAACTCGGCCAGGGCGGTATGGGCGTTGTGTATAAAGCGCAGGATAATCGTCTTAACCGGCCGGTGGCGATTAAATTTTTGCCGGATTTTGTCAAGGCAGAAGCTGATGAACATCAACGCTTCAAGCTTGAGGCGCAGGCTGCCGCCGGCTTGAATCATCACAACATCACGACAATTTACGCGATTGAGGAAACCGAGGACGTAACCTTTATCGTCATGGAGTATGTTGAAGGGCACGAGCTGCGCCACTTTATTCGCGGCGGTGATTTGAGTGTTGAGGAGATTATCAAAATCGGCATCCAAATGGCGGATGGCCTTTTAGCAGCGCATGAGCAGGGCATCATTCACCGCGATATTAAAAGCGCCAATGTGATGCTGAATAATAAGGGCCGCGTCAAAATCATGGATTTTGGTTTGGCGAAAGTGCAAGGCCGCACGCACATGACCAAAGTCGGCACAACGCTGGGAACGGTCGCTTATATGTCGCCGGAACAAAGCCGCGGCGAAACTGTCGACTCTCGCACCGACATCTGGTCGCTTGGCGTGGTGTTGTACGAACTGCTCGCCGGCAAAATGCCCTTTCGCGGTGACTATGAAGCAGCGGTGATGTATGCCATTCTCAATGAACAGCCAACGCGACTCGACTCCTATCGCCATGATGTGCCTCCCGAACTCGACCAGATTATTTTGCGCGCGCTTGAAAAGGATGTGGACAAACGTTATCAAAATTTATCCGAGCTGCTGGATGATCTTTATAATCTTCAACCAACAGCCAAATTGCATGTGACGAAAAATGTGCCGGATAAGCACACGTCGTCGACGCATCGGCCATCGAGTACATCGCATTTGTCCTCGTCACGCGCCGAACGCCGACAGGTTACGGCGCTTTACTGTCGATTGATTCCAATGTCGCCGCTCGACGAAGTCGATCCCGAAGAGCTGCACGATGCCATGCCGAATTTTGTCAATTTGTGCGACAAAGTGGTCAATCGCTACGACGGTCACATCTCGCCGTCAATCGGCGAAGGTGTCCAGGTATTTTTTGGTTATCCGCATGCGCACGAGGATGATGCGCGCCGGGCGGCCATGGCCGGCCTGGCGATCATCGATGGCGTAGCGCAGCAAAATCAACAGCGCGCCAAAGCGGGCGAAGCAGAGCTCGCCGTCCAGGTGGGTTTGCATACCGGTATGGCGGTGTTTGGATTAAAAGCCGAAAGCGGAACGCAATCCGTTGTCGGTGATGTGCCGGAAATTTCTACCAAACTCGCCAGTATGTCGGCGCCCAATACCATGCTGGCAAGCAAGAATTGTATCCCGTTAATTGAAAAACATTTTGACTATGACGATCTCGGCGAACAATCCGTTATCGGCATGATTCATCCGCTGCATCTCTTTCAAATTCTCAATCAGAGCACGGCGCGCTCGCGATTTGAAAACGGCCTCGAACAAGACGACATGCCGCTCATTGGGCGTAAACGTGAATTTGATTTGCTCAAAGAACACTGGGACATGCTTCTTGATGATGAAGAAGGCCGCATCGTTTGCCTTAACGGCGATGCCGGACTCGGCAAATCGCATCTGTTGCGTTCCCTCAAACGCCATATTCAGCAAACGCCAAAAGCCTGGCTCACCGAATGCAACTGCTCGAGTTATCACCAAAACACAGCGCTCTATCCTTTTGTTGAATTTTTTAACCGCGTTGTTCTCTCATTTTCATCGGACGAATCAAATGATGAACGTTTGAAAAAAATTGAAGGCCTGCTTGTTCAATATGGTCTGGACCTTGACAAAAATGTGCCATTGTTTGGCAATCTATTGTCCGTTGATTTTTCAACAAAATACAAACCGCTCGATGTGACGCCGGAACGGCAAAAGCAAATGATGTATGACGCGCTGCTGAGCATTCTCGTCAAACGCGCTGAAAAACAGCCGGTTCTTTTTATTGTCGAGGATTTGCACTGGGCCGATCCCAGCACGCTGGAATTATTGACCAAGTTGGTCGAACTCGGGCCGACGACAAAAATCTATTCACTTTTTACCTATCGCCCCGATTTTGAAAATCCCTGGCCGGCCAAGTCACACGTCGATGTCATCAACCTGATGAAATTAAAAAAGAAGGATGTGCTGGATATCATCGACAAAGTGACGCATGGCAAAAAGCTGCCGGAGGACATTGTCACGCAAATCGTCAGCAAAACCGACGGCGTGCCTTTGTTTGTCGAAGAGCTGTCCAAATCCATCATCGAATCCAGCGTCGTCATCAAGCAGGAAGATCGATATGTGTTGTCCGGCGGGAAAAAAGAAGTGACCATCCCGGCAACCTTGCGCGATTCTTTAACAGCGCGGCTCGACCGCCTCGGCAGCGCCAAGGAAGTGGCGCAGCTCGGCGCGGTCATCGGGCGAGAATTCTCAACCGATCTGCTCAAAACAATTTTGCCGTTAGAAGACGACAATTTGCAGTCCGAGCTGGCGAAATTGGTGGATGCCGAACTTTTATATAAAAGCGCTGTGGATCAACAGCATTACATTTTCAAGCACGCGCTGATTCAGGATGCGGCGTACGAATCCATTTTGAAAAAAACGCGCCACCTGTTGCATGACGATATCGCCCGCGCCATGCTCGAATTGACGCCGGATATCGCCAACAAACAGCCGGAACTGCTGGCGCACCATTACACTGAAGCGCGCCAAATCGAAAAAGCCATTCCGCTCTGGCTCAAAGCCGGGCAGCTCGCCTATTCTCGATCGACCAATCAGGAGGCGATTTTCTTTTATCGCAAGGGATTGAATATGCTTACGACCCTGCCGGACACGCCGGAGGGCATGCAGCAGGAACTGATGTTCCAGTTGAGTCTTGGCATGTCGATCCTGGCGACAAAGGGCTATACTGATCCGGATGCGGAAAAGGCCTTTACGCGCGCCCGAGCTATTTGCGAAACGTTTGGCGACGTGCCGCAACTTTTCCCGGCGCTCTGGGGATTGTGGGCGTTTTACATCGTTCGCCGCGATTTTGATCAGGCGTTTCAGCTCGGCGAGGATATGATGCGCATGGCCGAGCAGACTGGCGATGAAGATTTGCTGCTCGAAGCGCATACGTCACACGGCCTGAATTTTCTCTACTCGCGCGGCGAATTTGAAACGGCCCGAGCTCATTTTGAAAAAGCCGTTTCTCTTTATACGCCGGACAAACATGCGGCGCACGTAGCGGTCTATTTGCAGGATCCCGGCGTTGTTGCCACAGGACACCTGGCCTGGGTGCAGTGGATTCTGGGTGATGTGGATGATGCGCTGCAAACCCGCCAAAACGTGCAAAAGCTGGGTGAAGAACTTGGTCATCCGTACAGTTTTTCCTACGCGCTTACGTGGGCCGGTGTATTTGATCTTTTCCGTCTCGAACCAAAAGGAACGTTGGCTATGGCCGATCGCGTGCTGGCTGTCGCCATCGAGAATATTTTCCCCAACTGGATCGCCGATGGCGATATGATCCGTGGCTGGGCATTGGCGCGGCTCGGCAAGGCGGAGGAGGGCATCGAGCAATTGCAGCGCGGACTTGCCATGTGGCACGCCATAGGCGCGCGTTTGTGGCAAACGCACGCACTCGGTCTGCTCGTCGATGCTTACAATCATAACAACAAAATTGATAATGGACTCGAGTCCGTCAATGAAGCGATCGCCACGGTTGAAAAAGTCCAAGAGACCTACTATGAAGCCGAGTTGGTCCGATTAAAAGGCGAACTGCTTCTGAAAAAAGATCAAGCAAATTTTGCTGAAGCCGAAGAGTGTTTTCGCATGGCAAAACAGATCGCTTTAAAACAAAAAGCAAAAATGTTTGAATTGCGGGCAACGGTTCAGCTTGCTCACCTCTGGCAGCACCAAAACAAATCAGATCAGGCAATAAAGGAATTAGAGTCAATGCTGGCGCAAATGACGCAGGGGCACGACACCGATGAGGTGAAATTGGCGCATGCACTGCTCGCAGAATTGAGAGGACAATCATGAGCGTAAATATGTGGACGGATGAATTACTTGCCAAATTAAAAAATACCGGCGATGACCTTGCGGATAACACCATCAAAAAAATATTTGAAAATCACGAGATTGAAGAGGCCAACAAGTTCATCGTCGAGATGATCAAACAAGAAGACATTGATCTCGGCGGTGGTTATTTTATGGATGTCGCGGAAGAGTTGCATTACTATTTTGAGGAAAGCGGCAAACCGCCGGAATGGGCGAATCAGGAACGCATCAAAAATGCCGAAAAGCTGTTTCAGAAACACGGTATGATTGCTTTTTCGCTGCTTGGCTGCGCCAGCTTGCCCGAGTTGTACGCCTGCGGCAAAGGCGGCACCCAGGTTCTCGGCATGACGCTTGAATTGGAAGCGCACATCGCGCGGCGTATTTTCGAAACCGCGCAATGGCTGGTGGCCGTCATGCACGAAGGCGGACTCGATCCGAAACGCGGCAATCGAACCGCCGGCGAAGGCATTCGACGCACGCAAAAAGTACGACTGATGCACGCGGCCGTGCGCTATCTGATTCTGAAAGATGTGAGTGAAGAAGAACGCCTGAAACCGCCGCGCCATTTTGGCGACGTCCTGTTGAAATACAAATGGGGTAAACGCCCGGGCGTTGAGAATGACAGCGAAGAGTGGGGCGTTCCCATTGGTCAGGAATACATGGGCGCCACGCTTCAAACCTTTTCCTATGTGATTATTCGCGGGTTGCGGCAATTTGGTATTGAGGTGACTGACCAGGAAGCGAATGATTTTATCCATGCCTGGAATGTCGTTGGCCATTACATGGGCGTCGATCCGATCTTTTTGCGCAATGTCAACAATATGGACGAAGCCAAATTGTTGTACGATGCGGTGATGCGCCGTAACCGCAGCACCACGCCTTTTGAAAAACAGGAAGGCGTGGCCCTGACCACAGCGCTGATGAACTTTCTTGCTGGTATGATTCGCCGAAACGCGCCGTTGGGCAAACTGCTGCCGACCAAACTCATTCCACGTTTGTTGACCGAGGAGCTTGTCGGGCACGATACGGCAGAGCTGCTCGGCGTGAAACTCTCGTTTTTTCAACACTTACAGCTCGTGCCATTTAAAGTGCAAATGTGGTTTATGGGATTGTTCAGCAACATCACCAGCACGCATCAGTTGGCCAAATGGAAATTCCGACTTTTGGCCAAGGCCTTAAACAACATGCCGCGTGGTCCGCACCGTCAGCCGTTCCTCATTCCTGATGAACTGATGGGCGCCTGGAAACTGGAAGCGGACAAGTGAGCCTCGACATCGCACATATTCGGGCCGTTAAAAATGCCGAATGGACGCCGCACAATGTCCACAACCAGTACAGCTACGCCAACGCGCATTCCGATCTCTATCTCTATATCAACCAGTGGAGTGATATGGAGATGTATCTCAACGTCGGTTATACGCGTTGGTGGCAGCGGCATAACTCGACGAATAATCACCTGCGATTAATTGATCGACTCGCCGATACTCTGTTAGAGCTGCATCAACAATCGCCTTTTAAAAATGAAAAGCGACTGGTGGATATTGCCTCGGGCCGCGGCGGCGCTGCCATTCGCGCTTTTGAAAAATACGGCTTGGACGTCACAGGCGTTGATTTTACTGAATACAATGTCCGGCGCGCATCATCAAACGCCGTGGCTCGGCAGGTCCAGGACCATGTCCAATTTCAAATGGGAGATGCACACAATCTGCCGATTGCCGACGAATCGGTTTCGCTCGTCTGGTCCATCGAGTCACCGGCGCACTTTCGCGATAAACCCCAATTCCTGTCCGAAGTTTCTCGCATTCTCAAACCCGGCGGAGTTTTTGCCATGACCGAACTGCTGGTGGTCGAAGACATCGCCCTGGCATCCGAACAACATAAAAAGATTTATGACGACTTTTTAAAAGTCTGGGATGTGCCATACCTCGAGAGTTTCCACAGTTACGTCCAGGCCATGCAGGATGCCGGGCTGGAGGTCGTCAAAGCCGAAATCGCCACAAAATATAATCTCGACATTTACAAACGCTACTGCCGCTGGTTTTTGTGGATTTGTTCTATCGCGCCGCTTTACCGTTCTTATAAAAAGTTCATCAAGCGTAAACTCAATGCCAACCTTGACAATGTTCGCGATCATTCGCTCCATTCGTACCGGGCTTTGAATCTGGGCATGATTGACTATGGTTTGTTTTGGGCGGTTAAAAAAAAGTAATATATTTAATATTTCTACCACTTTTGATCTTCACACGACTATTTTTTCTCTATGTATAATGAACATCCAAAATCATCTTTTGGGATTTTGAGAAATGGTTCCGAAAGGATGCCGCGTCAGTTTTATTTTCACTTGTTTTTTTAGAAAAATCCACTACTTTCAATCAAGGTGAAATAATCCGCCCGGCAAAATCCTTTTATAGAAAAGCAATCATCTGACTTGACAACAATCGCATGACTCGAACTTCTCAAAAATCAACCACTGCAAAACGCTCCTGGCCAAGACGCATTGTGCGATTTGTGCTCTGGACGATGGCAGTGCTTTTTATCGTTCTTGTCCTCCTGGTTGTCGGATTAACCCTCTATCTCACACCACAACGTATTGAATCCATTGCGGAAACGCAAGCCAGCGCGATTTTGCAGCAAAAGCTGTCGTTCACCAACGCTCATTTCAATATTTTCAACGGTTTTGTTTTTGAGGATATTTATTTGTCGCCGCCGGATTCCGGTGTGCAGACCATGCTGCCGGTGCATTCGGCATCGGCCAAACAGGTGGCGTTGCGCTACAGTCTGAGAAAAATATTGAAACGGCAATTTCTGATTTCATCCGCGGTTATTGATTCACCCCAAGTCTACGTGTTGATGAAACCAGCGAGCAGCGCGCCTCAACTGCCTGTAGAAGACACCGCCGTCGAGCCGGATTCGGTTCGGCCTGAAGAACCGATTGCGCCCACAACGCTGCCGCACTCTTTTATTGCGATTGCCCTGGACAAGTTCCGCCTGAAAAATGCCGGTTTTACTGTGGATGTGCAGGACTCGCTGCAGCAACAGCATATTTATTTGAGCGATGTGAGTATTTCGCTTGATGACGTATCGGCGCCGCGGGGTGATCTTGTGGCGCAGGACAGTCTGCTTCAGGCCCGCTTTCAATTGTTATGTCGCAATTCTCAATGTGTGTTTGAGCAGAAATCGTCGGCTCAGAACATCCGCTTTGCCGCCGAGCTTGACGCTCAACTGGATGTTGATGTCGACGGTTTATCCTCCATCGAGCTGGATGGCTTTGGCGAGCTCACAAAAATCTTTGTTGATCTGGATGAGCAATTTTCCATGTCACCGGCGCAATTTTCCGCGCCGCTACGCGCCGAGTTTTCTGGATATGTGAATGCCAAAGACGGCGCCGCCCGATTGGAACCCGTCTCCTTCAAGGTTGATAATCAACCGTGGATTACACTCTCGATCACGGCAGACAGCGTACTGGCGCTTCCGTACCTTTCGGTGGCCATCACAGAGAGCCGCATTCCCATTCAACAACTCGTTAATCTGGCCGAGCCGTTTATACCGGCGGACGTTTTGCCATCGATTTATCTGCATAACTCAAAATCGCACTTGTCGCTGGCTGGAACAACCGTCTCCGGCTACCTCCCCGATGATAAAGGTCACGAGCTCAACTGTTACGCGACGATGGTGCTGCAGGAATTTGGCGCGACCCTGAATAAAGGCGAGCATTTTCTAAAAAATTTTAACTTTAAAACCGAACTGTCCGCAAAAGTCGGTTTGACCAGCGTAACTGAACCAAAGGCCAGTGTATCGGCGAGTTATGATTCCGTGTTTATCACCACCGCCGATGGGCAAAAAGTTTTTTCCGGTCATGCGCTCGCGCGCGTCCAAACGGAACTGAGTTCGGACTTTTTCCCCACCCTGGTGAAAAGCGATTTCTCCATGTCCAATCTGCTCGGTTCTGAAATTCATGGCGATGTGTTGTTGACATCCAACGGCGGGCTTGGCGGACTCGATGGCGGCGGCAAATTTGAACTGAAAAATATCGACATCTCGCCATTCACCCAAAAGCAAATTTTGTCGCGCGTGTCGCTCGATGCTGACTTTAAACTGAAATCACTCGATGATATCGTTCTGCAGGCTGCCGTTTCGACCGATTCGATCACGCTCGTGCAGGAATTTGACAGGATCGTGTTCAATCCCATTAATCTGACAGCCGAATTCAAAGGCGCCACTGACACGCTCTTTCAAAACTTTGCCATACGATCCCTGACGGCGAATGTAAATAAATTTGTCACTGCCGAGTTGACCGGTAAAGGCGCACTGGCCCCGGCCATGCAGATTGATTTGAACCATCTGTTCGCTTCTCTGGATTTTGCCGCGGCTCTCGCCTGGCTGCCGGATAAAATCAAGGCGCCGATGGCGGACGTTCAGGTGGCAGGTAAAGCTACGCTCAACTCTGATGCTCATCTGCGCATCCAGGACGCCGATACCACCTACCATGGCGGATTGCTGGTCAAAACATCCGGCCTGAATGTGAATTATCAAAACGGTCTGGCTCAGGTGACCGACATTGCTGTTGATATCAATGGCCGAATCGATTCGAATGCGAGTACTGAGCTTGGTATTGGTGTTGATATTGCCAAAGTATCGAGTAATCAGTTGCCTGATAAAGTCTTTCGAGAAAATAAACTGCGATTGCTCTTTTCCATGCCGGATTTTTCCACTGTTCGTATTGATTCCGGCTATCTGCGATTGCCGGATTTAAAAACGATTGGCAAAATTGGCGGGCTGGTTGAGCTGGTCAACAATGTGCCGTTGATCACGGCTAACATTGAATTGAGCCAGAACGCGGCGGATACCATCAGCTTGTTGCCGGATATGTATTACATCGGGCAGAATGACATCAAATTGAATGTGCTGGCAGATTCGCTGGTGGCGACGATCACGGCCAACATTCGCACAACGGATTTGTCCGTCAGTTTGCCGCAGGATATTCGGGTGGACAAAATCAACGCCAATCTGTCGCTGGCGCAGGATATTGATTTGAAAAAGGGCGCGCTTATCATCTCGCCGGGTGCGGTAGTTCATACACCAAGTGATGGTTTGATCGATTATCGCCTGCACCGTGATTATTATTTTCAGCCGGATAAAAATCCGAGCGTCATCGATATTCGTCGCGCCGTTGTTGGAGAGTATCGTGTTGAAAATATTCACGCTGATGCCTATATCGGCGCCGGCGCCGTTGAAATTCCGTTTTTTGCCTTGGACGTGTACGGCGGCAATATTGGCGGCTCGTTCTCGCTCATCAGCGATACCGAAGATATTCTGCAATCGCGCTACCGTTTGTCCGCCCATATTTCCGATATAAATTCCGCCTTGCTGCTGCCCACCCTGGAAGGCTCGGCCAAAGGTTTGATCAAGGCGCACACCGAATTGTCGGGCGCCGGTTTGGACCTCGCGCGCGGCATCGAGTTGAACGGCTATTTCAACATCACACAAATTGAAGCCAAAGTGGCGAGCAATCTGTTGACGCTGCTTGATCCGGAAGGCAAGGACCGAGCCATCGGCTTTACCAAACTGGTGATGCAATACGGCTATAAACCACGATTAATGACTTTTGATATTCAACACGGATTCTGCTATCCGGCGATCTATTTTACCCAACCGTGGTACAATCCGGTTCGTTTGAGCGGCGGCAGCATCGAGTTTGCGCGCATTCCGATCGCGTCCTTGTTGGAAATGAACCAGTAACCGATCTCAACTGGAGGTCACATGCGTTGTCTTTTTTTCTGTGCGATTTTATTGATGGTCAG
Organism: uncultured Cytophagia bacterium; assembly: GCA_964432185.1. Taxonomy (GTDB): domain Bacteria; phylum Zhuqueibacterota; class Zhuqueibacteria; order Residuimicrobiales; family Krinioviventaceae; genus Kriniovivens. Next base: position 20,341 of record CAYSNA010000008.1, on the reverse strand, counting down.
TTGCAGCATTAAATCGCCTGAATTCACCATTACCGGCCAAAAAACAAATTTGGAACAGCAGGTTCTCGGCAGTTATCAAAATGTGCGTGACCAGGCTATTGTGACGACCTCGGCGCGTATTCCGGACCAGGGCAAGCAGATGGACAGCCAACAACAGGCCATTGCTTCGGCCGTCAAGACGCAACAATTCAATAAAGATGAAATTGATGAGCTCAAACGCAGCAAGGTCGTTGGTGAAAATAATCAGGGTCTGTTGGAGGTGCGTCCAACGGAAAAATATGAACAGGATCAACAATATCGCGAGCTGGTTGATGCTCTGGTGCAAGAGGAAAATGACGCCCGGCGCATTATTTATCAACGCGTTATGTTGATGAATGACATGAGCGAAGAACAACAGACCCGGGAGATTTTTGCCAGGCTGCAAATGGACCAAAGCGAGGCGGGTACGCTCATTCAGCAGCCGAATGGCGAATGGGTTGAAAAACCTAAAGAAAAGAAATGACCACGACCGAACGACATCATTATACACACAGACGCAGCCATTGGGGCGGACGATCGTTTTTACGTCTCCACGTGCTGCTTTATGCCCTGCTGCTGTTCGTCGCGCCGGCGCGATGGGCACAGGCGGAGGTAGCGCCCAATGTTTTACAAGTCACGTCCCATCCGGCGGATGATTTATCGCCAAGTTTGTCGCCGGACGGCAAGTGGCTGGCGTTCACCTCCAAACGGGCCGGAAATTATGACATCTGGCTGAAAAATATTCGAACCGGCGCCACCCGGCGACTCACCAAACATCGCGCCGATGAGTTGCATCCCGTGTGGGAGAGCAACCAGGAGTATCTGGTTTACGTCAGCCAGCAAAGTGATGCGCACGGCGATTTGTACCGGCTCAATCTTCGTGATGTGAACGGTGAACTCATCCCCAAGGGCGAACCGGAACGCCTGACTTTTTACATGGGATTTGACGGCTACCCGAGCATGTCGAAAAACGACCAGAATATCGCCTGGGTGTCGGATCGCACCGGTCGTCCGGAAATCTGGTTGATGACCAAACGCCGAAAAAACGTCCGGCAATTGACACACGGCGGCGCGACCCATCCGGCGTGGAGCCCGAAACAGGAATATCTGGCGTTCACCTCCTTCCGCGATGACGGCAACAATGGCGATATCTGGCTGCTCAACCTGTATGCTGCCTCGGAATTGTTTGAGCGCACAACACCGCTTGACAGTCTTGAGCGGCCGATGTGGCCGATCACCACAGGCCCGGCGGTGGACGGCTTTCCGACCTGGTCGAAAAACGCCAACACGCTGCTCTTTTCCCGGCACGATTATGACACCAACGGCGATGGCCGTTTATCTCCGGCGGATCAATCCGTGCTCTGGTCCGTGGATGTGACGCATCTGCCGCTCGACAGTCTTCGAGTCGGCAACCCGTCCTATGAAATGTTTCGTAATTCCTTTAATGATCGTATTGCCCTTTCGGCTCGCCCGGTAACGCCGTTGTATGTTGATGCACGCCAGCCCAGTTGGAATATCGACAGCACCACTTTTTTTATCTCGCCGATCAAAGGCAATAATGATATCTGGTCGTTCGAAAATCCTCATTTCTTCCGCCTGCCGGAGGATTCCCTCGATCTTGAGTACATTGATGAAAAATTTCCGCTGCCCCGCGGGCTCAACAGTACCCAATTGGATTCGTTGTCGGCGATACGCGCCAGTCTGACGACTGCTGATCGGCACATGCTGTGGGATCGCTTTACCGCGCTGCACTACATTATTGATGGGGCGCCAACAGAGTCTGAACGCCTGTCTCAGGCGCTGTATGAAGCCGGACTGTGTTTGACGGCGCTGAGTTATGGTGAACGGGCCGCGACCTACTTTGACTATATCATCAAATCGTTTCCGCAAACCGATCCGTATGTGGCGTGGACCACTCTGGTGCTGCGAACGCAACAGTCTTTGCCGAAAAATCCGGCGCATGCTGATGTGGTGAATGCCCTGGTTCATGTCGTCGGGCCGCTGCAGGATGACTATGCAACCGAGCCGGCCTTTCTGGCACAGACGGATATTTTACTTGGAAATTTATGGGCGGCCAAAGGCGAGACGGATCAGGCGAAATTCTATTACCAACGGGTGAAAACGCGTTTTCCGCAATTCCCGTCGTTGTGCGCGCAAAGTTTGTATCTGCTCGGCGTTTTGTATGAAGATATGGATCAGCCGGTCGCGTTTCAATCTTTTCTCGCCGTCCTGGAAGAATATCCGGATGAAAAAAAATGGACAAAACGCGCCGGAGATCATCTTTTAAAATTATATACGCAGGATGCCAAAACCGCACGTGAGCGTGTTGATCGTTATAAACAATTCCAACAGCGTTTTCCCGGATTTGGCGCTTTGTCCGTTGATCCGCTGTTTCGCGCCGCGGCATTGTTGGCGACTATCGGGCAGCTTGAGGAAGCACTTGCGGTGTATGATTCGATCGCGGTGCGCTACCAGAATCAACCGGATCAGGTTTTTACAGCGCGTCTGCGTCGCGCTGATTTGCAATTGCAATCCGGTGAATTGCTCAAGGCCGCGGAAGCGTTTCAACAGATCTCGGATGACTATCGCACCTCGGCGCCGCTGTTAGCCGATCGCGCCCGGGAGCGCCTCGTTCATGTGCTGTTGTCTTCGGCCGATGGGCTCAAACGCGCGCAGAACTGGGAACTCGCCAACCTCCGATATGAGCGTGCGCTGCAACTGGTGCCGAATCATATCCAGGCGCACCAGGGTTACATTGAAACGCTGTTTTATCTTGGGCGGGCCGAGTATGCCGTTGAAAAATATCAACAACTGCGAAAGGAGAATCCCGGTAACAATGTCATTCTGTATGCGCTCGGGCTCGCGTTTTCCTATCGCGGTACGCCGCAACGCGATAATCTCTTTTTGCCCGGAGATGTAATCCCCGAAGATTTGGAACGATCAAACAGCATTTTGCGCTCGGCCATGTCCTATGATTATAATTTGATCGAAGCGTATATCGCGTTGAGTTATAATTATGAGATGCTGGAAAATCATCTGCATTGGCAAAAGAACAAACCACAAAATTTTTGGAGCAAGGCGGGACAGGCCATCTCCGGACCGTTTGTTTGGTTATATCATACCGTCACATTTTATAATGAGACCAAAGCGCCGCGCTATTATGAAAATTCGATCCAGGTGCTCACCAGCGCGTTGTCGTTGAATGATGAGACGACGCGTCCCGATCTTGAGGCGCAAATTGCCCTCAACATGGCCAACAACTATTACAATGTCGGCGAGTTTGGCTTTAGCAAGGCGTATGAATTTTATCATTTGCGCATGCAGTACGACTCGACGTTTGCCGATCCACTCCAGGAAGCGTTAATAATGGAACGCATGGGCCATTGCGCCATGGTTGTTGTTGATGCTGAACGTGGGCCGGTTTATCTTGAGCGCGCCATAGAGTTGTATGATGAGCGCAATGATCCGGATCGTGTTCTTGTCAATACAAAACGCCTGGCGTTGTTGTACGAATTTGCCGAGAACAGCCAACAGGCGCTGGTCTATTATGAGCGAGCGGCGCAAATGGAAAGCCGACGCGGCTTGTACGACGGTCTTCTGCGAAGCTATCGCAGTTTGGCCTATCATCATTATCTGCTGCACAACCAGGAAACCGCGGTGGATTTTGCCAACAAAGGATTGGATTTGCTCGATAGCGGTCTGCTGCAGCGTTCCGAAGGTGCGCCGCTGTTTCCGCAGCTCGGCATTCTCGGCATCAATCTGCCCATTCCGTTTGATTTGCGTCGAGTCGGCGCCAAGTCCGTGCTGCAATTAACCACCGATGAAGAAGAGGCGATCCTTTATTCGATTCTGGCGTCCACCTATCAGAATGAACGTTTGTATCAACGGGCGATTTCTTTTTACGAGAAAAAGCTGAAAATTTATGAGCAGCGTTTTGATTACGAAGCCCAGGCCATCTTTTTGAACAATATTGCCTACCTCTTTTTCCTGCAGGGTGATTATGACAACGCCTGGTACAAATTCACCGAATCGTTCTGGCTGGCGAACAAAAAGACCAAAAGTCTCGGCATTCAGCTTCTCAACATTACCAATGCCGCGAATGTGTGGTTGACGATGGCGAAGGAACCGGACCCGTCGAAGCGAATTAAAGTGGAGGTTCGGCGCGACTGGATCATCAACCAGATGAATCGGCTGCTCAGGAAAACGGACGAGAATCCGCTTATTTATGCGCAGGGACGGATGCAGCTCTATATTCTGCTTGCGGATGTGATGGCGCTTGATATCGATCGCGACGATCCGGCAAAGGTGACGGAAAATATCAGAGCCGCCTATCGTCTGGTTCACAATGCCACCAGCGCGAACGACTATTTATTGCAAGCATTAGCCATAGCGCAGGACCGCGGTTATGTAGAAGACGAATGCGCCATCCGTTTGAAGCGGGGCAAGGTGCTGCAGGTTCTCGGTCAACTGGATGACGCGCTGGCCGAGTTGTCAACGTGCCGATCGCTAGCAACGCAGCATCAGAATGTTGATGTATTGTGGCGCGTCAACACGGCGCTGGGGCAGCTCTTAAACGAGATCGAACGGAACGATCCGGAGAATTACGATTTTCCCAACGAACCGCTGTATTATTTTCAGCAGGCGATAAAAATTTCTGAAGCGCATCCGCATTGGATGCCCGGATTCACCGCGGCTCATCGGCGGCGGCTGGTGCAGGAGCCGTATCGGGAAATGATTCACATCTATCTGGCAGACGGACTGAGTGACAAAGCCCTGGCCGTGGCGGAACGCATGCGCGAACGGCACGTCTTTGATCTGTGCACCGAAGAACGCATCGATTTTGGCGGTCGCCGCCAGGATATCTATGTGACGCTGGATTCCCTGCGCCGGGATATGGCGCGCATGGAACTCGCCCTGTTGAGCAAATCGACCGTGGAGAATCAGCAGCAGATGTCGACGCTGCAAAAGGAGTATGAGGCCGCTTTACAAATCATGCGCCGCGAAGCCCCGGAGCTGGAGCCGTTTGTCAAAATTTCACCGGTGGAAACAAACGCCATGCGCGCCCGCCTGCCGGACAGTCTCGCGCTGATTTATCAGATTGCGTCGGCGAACGAGTCGATTTTTTGGAAAATCACGCGAGATACGATCACGGTTCAGATCATCCCGCTGAATAAGATAACCGCTCTGCAACAGTTGAGCAACAACCAGGTGCCTGATGCGTTGCAGGCCCTGTTGCGTGATCACAGTGATGCGTCGATAAATAATATTGTTTTTGTACCCGATTATGATTTTCTAATCTTCCCGTGGTCGCGTTTGGTCAAAATGTCGGGCGATACACCGGCCCTGCCGGTCGTAACTTCGAGCCTGACGACTTTTGTCCGGGCGCAACAGAATCATCACCCGCACGGCCGGGCCATCTATCTGGCCGCCATGAATGCCGGCGACTGGTCGCTGCCGAACTATCAGACGCTTCTTCCCATTGCGCAACAATCCGGTAACGCCTTTATGGCGCAGCGCTCTTTATTGGCGCAGGCTGATTTTATGCATCTTGAGGCCTGGGCGGATTGGAACTGGATGATGCCCGCATTCTCATCCCTGCAGGTCAGCACTCCGGCCTCACAACCGGCGACGTTGACCGTGAATGATCTGTACTCCCTCAACAGTCGTCTGTCGCATCTGTCTTTAAATTTTATGAACAGCACGCCGCCCGATCCGGACGCCTTTATCGCCTGGGAACGCGCCGCAATTTTCCTTGGAACGTCCACGATGATTTTTTCCAGTAATGCGGCGCTCGATTCGACCGGCCTGTTTTATCAACAGTTTTATCGGAATTTCGGCAATAATGCATTTCAAACGGCGTTAAATGAGGTTGACGGACATAACAGTGAACCGGGTTATGTTCAGTTTTACGGTGCTCCGGCGTTTGTCATTCAGGAACGTGAGACCGATACCTTTACTTTTGATAATCTGAAACTCCAGGCGGAAGCGGCATTACAAAAACATCAATGGAAAACGGCGTCGAACTTTTACGCGCAACTCGCGCAACAATCCCAGGCTGACAATTTTTACCCGCAACGTCTGACGAGCGTCTTGAACGCCGGGCAATGGGACGAAGCTATTTCGCTCGTGGAACATCACATCGACCGGGAGAAGCGGCTGAATAATTGGCAGGCGGTTGCTGATGCCTACCGCCAGTTGGTGGCTCTTAATGATTTTCTCGACCAAAAACAGCAGGCGCAGGAAGCTCGCGCCAATTATGGGCGACTCATTCAGGAGTATGGTTTTGTTTATGATCCGGCGTCGGCCTGGATTCAACTTGCATCCATGTTAAATCAAGGCGGCAGCTACAAAGCTGCGATTACTTTTTACACAAGGGCGGCGTCGGCCTTTGAACAGCAAAAAGATACCCTCGGCGTGATTTTTTCGCATCAACAGGTTGGCGCTATTTGCACACATCGATTGGGCGATCTTGACCTCGCGTTGACCGCTTATGAAAAGGCGGAAAAACTGGCTGCGGGTTCCGGTTTGGAAAAAAATCGGATTGAATTGCTCCTGGCAAAAAGTCGAGCATATGCGCATTTTGCACTGTGGCCGTCGGCCAAACAGTATGCAATTGCGGCGCATGCAAAGGCTATCGAGTTTGCTGATCGACCTCTGCAACATCAGGCGGCTGTTCTCCTGGCAACTCTTCATGTTGCGCTTGGCGATATTTCGGCTGCCGAGACGATGCTGCAAACCGTACCGACCGATACCATCGCCCCGGTTTCAGTTGAGGCGCTGCTGCTGCAGAGTCGGATAAAAATGCAGCAGAATGTTCCGGACGAATCGATTCGCCTGGCGAAACGCGGCGCCGATATGGCCGACCGTTTGGCGGACATTGGTATTAAGGCGCAGGCGACGATCTACCTGGCTCGGCTCTACTGGTATTTTAACGAATTTGATAATGCGCTTGCCTCGGTTGAACGGCTTTTGCTGTTGAATGATGGCCATCTCACACAGGCGCATCTGTTGGCGGCAGCCATCCTGATCGATCGGGGAGAAAAAGAGCAGGCCATGCGAAACCTGCGTGAAGCGGACCGGACTGCAAAAAAATATCCTGATGCCGCCGATCGAGCGCTGTACGCTTATCTGTCCAGCCATGCGACGGATGACACAGCGCAAGCGCGTCTGTGGGCCGAGCGCGCTGCCGCGCTGGCCGATTCGCTGGTCTTGACGCCGCTGTCCTGGCGCGCCTTGTGGCGCCTGGCACAACTGGCCGTACTGGATAATGATGATGAGGCCGCCTCGCTCGGCTATCAAAACGCATTAACATCATTACAAAGAACCTATCCGACCCACCCGTTCGATGGTTACGAGAGCAATTTTGTGACGGCCGAAAAACAGTTCTTTGACGAGCTGGTTCATTTTTATGTCAATCGGGGGCAGATCAACAGCGGCCTCAATGTGGTTGAGGTGCGGAATAAAAGACTTTTGCAGTTGGCGCATTTTTCGAATCGGCATACATTTTATCACAATACGACGGATATCGCTGAAGGCGACAGTGTGCGACAGGAACTGGCCAGGATTCGCGCAAAACTTTTATTGGATAAAAATAGTGGTTCTGAGACTCCGGCTGCGCTTCGACAATCGGCCGAACAGATGCAAAATCAACTGTGGCGCAGCCGTGTCGTGAATGCTCACGAACAGCGCGCGCCGTCAATCAACGACTCGCTTGATGTACAGCATCTGGCCTCCACCGTGCCGGAAGATGTCCTTCTGCTCAGAACTTTTTATGAAAACGAGACGCTGCACTATTGGCTCATCAGCCGGGACAGCGTTTATTATATCCACGCTCCGTTTGATCCGGATACGCTGCGACAAAACATTAACGAACTGCATCTCAATGTGCTGGCGCGCGAAGAAACGGCGACGGCCTCCGCCGCATTACATGCGAGTCTGGTTGCGCCGATATCAAATCGTTTGGCGACAAAAAGCACGCTGATTGTCATACCGTACGGCGCGCTTTACAACGTGCCGTTTGCTGTGCTCTCCCGGAAGGGCGATATGCCCCTCGGCTTGGAAAAACAAATCTTGTATTCGCCAGTTTTGCCGGCTTCCTATGCAAACACCGGGGCCGCTCCCGTTCAGTCGATCGGCGCGGTGAGCACCGTGGAGGGATCGCTGCCATCGCTTGCGTTGTCAGCCAATGTGGCGGCCACTTTGAAACGATATATCCCATCTGTTGAGCTGTACGACAAGGATGATTTTGTCGCCATCGATTCCTTGAGAACGAAACCTCGGCATGACGCGATCTATCTCGGTGTCAATGTGCGGTTTGGGGCGATTTTCCCGTTTGAGGCGACAGTGATTTCGCCTTTTGAAACAAATGAGCCTTCTAGAGTTTTTTCGCACTGGTTGTCACGTTTGTCAGCGCCGATGCTCATTTTTCATTCGGCAACATATGACGAGGTGTCTTACGATGGAGAATTCGCCGATTTTTATAACGGCCTGTTGAACAAGGGAGCGACGGCCGTTATGGCGCCGCAATGGACGCCGCCTGAACTGGCCGGCGCCGTCCTGCTCAAACGATTTTTCTCCTACCTTGCTGAGGGATATACGCGCGGCGAAGCCTTGCGTCTGGCGCAAAAGACCGTTTTTGAACAGATTGACCCGCATCCGTCCGCCTGGGCGGCTTTTCGCCTGTTTGGGGTTTTTTGATGGACATCACCAAGTTAAGAACCAAGGAGTACGATTGAAGTTTTTTCTTTTCTTCTGTTTTCTGATGAGCGGAGTCTTATCAGCTCAACTCGATGAGCCGCTCTATTTGAACATCACTTTTCCGACGCAGAGCGATACCGTCAATGCCGATCGGGTTCGCCTGTCCGGCAACACCCTTGCGAATGCAACGCTGCGTATCAACAATGAAAAAATTGACTTGTTCCCGCAAGGCTCTTTTGCCACGCGCGTGGATTTGTTCGAAGGCATGAACCAGATCATTCTTACCGCCGAAAAAAATGACGAGGTCGTGCAGGATATTCTGTTCATTTATCGACCGCCGAAAAAAAAGAGTCTGCCCGCGGAACCGACAGTTATCGAAAAAGATTATATTCAGCCGGAAGCCGATATTTGGCTGCGAAATGGCGATTATTTGTCGGTCGAGTTTCAGGCCAGTCCCGGCGGCGTGGCGACATTCTCAGTGGACAAATATAAAAAAGACATTCCGATGGTCGAGCTGCCGCTGTCGCAGACCAATGGTGTTGCGGGAATATACCAGGGAACCGTCAAATTGATTGATGCGCCGCAGGAGCGCGAGTTGGCCATTGATTTTGAATTGACCGGTACTGACAAAAAGAAGAAACGGCGTAGCGCGCCGGGCCACCTGTATGTTTTGTCCGATCACATTCCGCATATCGGACACACAGCGGCGCCTGCGTTCATTCATGCCACCGCCCGCGGCTATACGCCGTTCAGCAGAATTCCGGATTCTGTCCAGGTGGTCATTATCGGTCGTGAAAACGGACGATATAAAATTGATTTGTTAAATCGAACCGGGTACGTCAATGTCGAAGATATTCATTTTGATCCGGTTGGTACGCCGCTGCCGCGAACCACATTGGCCGCGCCGTACTTTGTTCAGGACAACGAATGGTTTCATCTCATTATACCCATTGGCGCCAGAGTGCCCTTTCGTACGCAGGTCCAATCCAACCCACTGCAAATTGAACTGACCCTTTACGGCGCTCGCCAGGCTTCACATTGGATCACCTATCCGAACGCGGCCATTGATTTGGTCAATCTCGAATTACAGCAAAAAGATGAAAACGTCTTTTCCCTTCTTGCCGAATTTAATCAGGAAAAATCCTGGGGACACAAAGTGGGCTATAAGAACGGCGAGCTGCATCTTTCCGTCAGACGCCAGCCGCTGATCGATCCGCAGTATCCATTCAACAATATGATTATTGCACTCGATCCCGGACATGGCGGCGAGGAAACCGGAGCAATGAGTCCGCTTGGTCTGATGGAAAAAGAGATCAATTGGATGTGGGCGGAAAAACTGGCCGCGCTTTTACGGCAGAATGGCGCAAAAGTCGTTTTAACCCGCGGTATGGACGAAACCGTATCACTACAAGAGCGCATCAAACGCGCCGAGGCCGCGGGGGCCCGTTTCTTTTTATCGCTGCACAATAACGCGACGACCGCGGCGGGTGATCCGTTGCGCGCCCAGGGAACGAGCGTCTATTTTACCTTGTCGCAAAACAAGGAATTGACTTGGGCTATTTATCCACATATGGTCAAGCTGGGCCTGTCGCCCTACGGCCGCATCTATAATTCCTATTTTGTCACCAATGCCCACTCGTTTTTGGTGACGCTCATCGAGGGTGGCTTTATGACCCATCCGCAGGAAGAATTAAAACTGGCCGACGATAAATTTCTCGACCAGATGGCCAAAGCGGTATACAATGGACTGCGAGATTTTCTCAAAACCCAGGCCGAATAAAACTTTTGTGACGGTCGAACGTTTGTTACTATATTCATCATTAAAGATTTATGACAATTATTTTAAGGAGCACGGCTCATGAAAAAAGCACTGTGCGTCGGCATCAACAATTATCCGGGATTCACCAATGATTTAAAAGGCTGCGTCAATGATGCCAATGACTGGGGCGTTATGCTCGAAAACGCCGGTTTTTCGGTCGATAAAGTTTTAGACAGTGACGCCACAAAAAATACTATTATAAGTAAACTTGAACAGTTGATGTCAAACGCTGTTGCCAGTGACGAGATTGTTTTTACCTATTCCGGGCACGGCACCTCGGTCACCGATAAAAGCGGCGATGAAATTGATGGCTATGACGAAGCGCTGGTGGCCTACGACGGCAATATTGTGGATGACGAATTGAGAGCTGTTTTGCAAAAAGCGCGAGCCGGCGTCCATATTGTGATCATTGCGGACAGTTGTTTTTCCGGCACGGTCACGCGGGCGCTTATGTCCGATTATGCCAGACCGCGTTATTTGATCACTGAAAAAATTCCGCCCACGGCCACGTTGAAAAAAAGGTTGTTATCGGATGAAGAGATGGTGGAGGTTTTGATCACCGGCTGCAGCGATACGGAATACAGTTACGATGCGCAAATTAACGGCCGCTGGAATGGCGCCATGACCGCCTATGCGACATCCGTGATGCGCAAGGGGCAAACGTACAACGAGTTTTACGGAAAATTGCGCGCCATTTTGCCATCCGATGATTTTCCACAAACGCCGCAACTTGAAGGTTCGGCCGAGAACAAAAATAGAATCGTTTTTGCCACCAATGACGAACCGCTGCCCAGTCCCGATCCGGTGCAAAGCGGCGGTTTCTGGGGCTGGATTAAAAAGTATTGGTGGATCGTCGTGCTGGTCATTGCCGCCGTTATTGTGCTGTGGCGGTTTGTGTAGGTATACGAGCAGGGCTCGGATCGTCATTTAAGTCCAACCGGAACGGCGAGACGAGCCTAAAGCTTCATCTCTTTCCATTTACCCCACCGAAACAAATAAAACGCGGTTAGCGCGATACTGGATTCGGCGAAAAAAATCGCCCAATACACCCCGCCTTCGTTAAATCCGAATTTTAGCGCCAGCACATAAGCCAACGGGATTTCAAATAACCAGAAAAAGACAAAATTGATTTTTGTCGGCGTCATCGTATCACCGGCGCCGTTAAAGGATTGAATGACCACCATGCCCAATCCATAAATGGGATAACCGTATGAAAGGATGCGCAGGCATTGCGCCCCGGCCGTGATGATGCCCGCTTCGTCCGTAAAAATGCCGATCAGTTCCCGATCGTATACGATATAAAAAACAGAAACGAGTCCGAGAAAAATCACATTAATCATCGCGGTGATCCACACCGATTTTTGTGCTCGTTCGGGCTGATTGGCGCCGAGGTTTTGCCCAACCAGGGTCGCGGCGGCATTCGCCAAACCCCATGACGGCAGCATGGTGAACATAAAAATTCGCACAGCGATGGTATAGCCGGCGAGCGCCACGCTGCCAAATTCGGAGACGATCCTGATCAAAAATATCCACGACGAGGTGGCGATGAGAAACTGGCCGATCCCGCCCAGGGCCGTCTTCACCAGGCGGCCGATGATTTTGAGTTGAAGACGAATTTGCGAGACCGCGACTTTGATGTGTTTGCCGCCGCGGAACAGCACAAAAAGCTGAGTCAATACGCCGATGCCGCGGCCGATGGTTGTGGCGATGGCCGCTCCTTCCAGCCCGAATTCAGGAAGCGGTCCCCAGCCGAATATCAGCGCCGGATCAAGAAATATATTGATGCCGTTGGCGAGCCACAGGACGCGCATGGCGATGGCGGCATCGCCGGCGCCGCGAAAGATGGCGTTGATCATGAACAGCAGTATAATGACGATATTGCCGCCGAGCAGCCAGGCCATGTAGCGGTAGCCTTCGTTGACGATCCACGCATCGGCGCCCATGAGCGCGAGAATGTGTTTTGAAAAAAACAGGCCGGCGATGCAAAACGGGATCGACACGATGATCCCGAGAATTATGGCCTGGACGGCCACGTCCGCCGCCTGCTCCCTGTGCTTTTCGCCGATCCGCCGCGCTACCATGGCCGTGGTCGCCATGGCCAGACCCATGGCGACGGCGTACATGAGCGTTAAAACGGATTCGGTCAAACCAACCGTTGCCACGGCGGATGCGCCGAGCGATGAGACGTAATAAACATCGACGACCGCAAAGACCGACTCCATCACCATTTCCAGCATCATTGGAATCGCCAGCAAAAAAATGGCGCGGCCAATACTGCCCTCCGTATATTCTATTTCGCTGCCGCGGATGGCATCGGCCAGATCGCGCAGCAATTGTTTGAAACGCGAAGGCTCGACTTTAATTGAATCCATGAAAGAGTTATTCCGTTTGTCTCTATCACGAGACGGTTTAATGTTCGCCTTTGACCGCTTTTGCGTAGGTTTCAATGGCGCGTTGCCGCGCAAACCTGTGTTCAACGATGGGCTCAGGATAATCCGGTGTTCCCCATTCCGGCACCCATTTTTTGACGTACTTTAAATCAGGATCAAATTTTTCCATCTGGGTCGTTGGATTAAAAACGCGGAAATAGGGCGCGGCATCGCAGCCGGTGCCGGCGGCCCATTGCCAGTTGCCGTTGTTGGCGGAGAGATCATAATCGAGCAGCTTTTCGGCAAAATAGCGCTCGCCCCATCGCCAGTCAATTAAAAGATGTTTGCACAAAAAGCTCGCCGTCACCATGCGCACGCGGTTGTGCATAAAACCGGTTTCGTTCAGCTCGCGCATGCCGGCATCGACCAATGGATAGCCGGTTTGTCCGATTGACCATTTTTCAAAATCATTTTTATCCTTGCGCCACTCGATGCGATCATACTTGTCCCGAAAGGATTTGGTTTCAACATGCGGGAAAAAATATAAAATCATTTTAAAAAACTCGCGCCAGATCAGTTCGTCGAGCCACACTTCGTTGGCGTGAAATGCGCGCTTGACCACATCGCGAACGCTGACCGTGCCAAAGCGAAGATGAACGCCAAGCCGGCTTGTGCCGTCAACACCGGGAATATCCCGTTGCCGGTGATATTTTTGAATGATGTCGTCCGGCACGTCGATGTTTGGAAAAATGCTGTTTGTGGATTCAAAGCCAAGGACGTTCAACGTGGGCAGCGGCTGCGGCGCCACAGCATAAAAATTATTCCTGTACGGCTCGACAGGAAAGTCAACGCTCAGCACATTTTCTTCGGCAAATTTTTTCTTCCAGGCGTTTTTGTACGGCGTAAAAACGGTATAAGGTTCACCATTTGCTTTGAGCACATCTTCTTTGTCAAAGATAACCTGATCGCGAAAAGAATGCAAGGTGATCCCACGCGCGTTCAGCAGCGAACGAATCGCCTCATCCCGACGACTGGCGTATGGTTCGTAGTCGCTGTTTGTGAACACCTCGGCAACATCAAACTCTTCGAGCAGCTTCTCCCACACCGCACGCGGTTTGCCGTGACGAATGATCAACGAGGAACCCCAGGCTTCAAGGTCGTGCTGCATATTTTTGAGCGCATTATGGATGAATTCGACACGTTTGTCTTTTTTATCCGGCAACTCGTTCAAAATATCCGTATCAAAAATAAAAAGCGGCACAACCGGCAGATCACCGCGCAGGGCGGCATGTAGTCCGGCGTTGTCAAACAACCGCAAATCACGGCGAAACCAGAACACACTCACTTTCATTTTTTCGCCCCCAAAAGGTTCAACATGGTTTGAATATCCGTCGTCGGTAATTGGCAGGAAAAATTTTCGCAGACGTATATCGTCGTTTTGCCATCCACTTTCTTGTAGGGTTTGATGAATTCGGATAAATTATTTATCGACGACGTTTCACTCTCTGTCACCAGCACAATTTTTCCGGGCAGATAAATTTGCTGGAGGGCGTTGAGGATGGTTGTCGTTTCGACAGCCAATGTGTCGCCAACGATGACAATTTCAAAAGACGGCCCGTTGGCAAAATCCAGCGCGGACAAGAGAAACGTGTAGGCTGAAGGTTGACGCGACACCGTTTTGGAAAAAGCGCGCCCGAGGTGCTCGGCCATCTGTTCAAATTGAGAAGTGCCGGTGATTCGCGCCAATCGGATGAGATTGAACATAGCGACGGAATTTCCCGATGGTATGGCGCCGTCGTATATTTCTTTATGTCGAACCAACAACGGCTCACCATTCTTCGGTGTCGAGAAGAAACCGCCGTTGTTCTCGTCCCAAAACTGTTCGATAAATACGGCATTCAGTGCTAACGCTTGACTGAGATAGTCCGTCTTGTGCGTGCTTTGAAAGAGTTCAATCAAGCCCCACATTGAAAACGCATAATCATCAACGAACGCCGGAATGGCGGCATCGCCATCCCGATAGCGGTGCAGCAAGGCGCCGTCCGCTGTTGTTAAATGGGTGTTGATGAAGCGTTGCGCCTTTTCCGCCGCCGTTATAAAATCCGGTTCCGATAATACACGACCGGCGGTTGCCAGAGCCGCGATCATCAAGCCGTTCCAATCGGTCAAGATTTTATCATCCTTATGGGGATGAATACGCTGCTCGCGCATCTCGAACACGGCTTGACGAGCGGTATCCAGTTTTTGAGAAAAGTCGTTCACGTGCAGACCAAAGCGGGCCGCAGCGTCTCGCATGGATTCCCGCACATGCACAATATTGGCGCCGCTTTTTTGCCGCGTTGCTTCATCGACAAAATTGCCGTCGTTGCTTATGTGAAAAAAATCGCAAAACCAGTCCGCATCTGTTCCAAGTATTCGTTGCAGCTCGGATTTCTCCCAGACGTAGAACTTGCCTTCCTCACCGTCGCTGTCGGCATCTTCTGCCGAGTAAAAACCGCCGTCCGGCGAGGTCATGTCCCGCAACACATAGGTGAAAATCTCCCGAGTCGTTTTCGCAAAATCCTCGTTGTGCGTCGCCTGGTAGGCTTCTGTATAGGCCAAAATGAGCATGGCCTGATCGTAGAGCATTTTTTCAAAATGCGGCAGCAGCCAATGTTCATCCGTGGAATAGCGGTGAAAGCCAAAGCCGATGTGATCGTAAATGCCGCCGCGACGCATGGCCGTTAAAGTTTTTTCGACCATCTCCAGAGCGAGAGTATTTTGGGTGCGATGAAAATATCGCAGCAGAAACAGCAGGTTGTGCGGTGTGGGAAATTTCGGCGCATCATTAAAACCGCCGTTCTCCGGATCGAAACGTCGCGAGAGATCGGTAAAAGTTTGATCCAGCAGGTCGGCGCTCAAAGCCGCGCCGGCCGTGTTAGCCGTCGTGGACTGCAGATGCAACGTCATGTCCTCGGCGGTCGCGTTTAGACGCTGTCGCTCATTCCGCCACAGCGCCTGAATTTTGGGAATCAACTCGAGCAGTCCCATGCGGCCGAATCGTGAGTCTTTCGGAATATAGGTCCCGGCAAAAAACGGTTTTTTCTCCGGCGTCAGAAAAATGGTCAGGGGCCAGCCGCCGCTGCCGGTCATCATCTGGCAGACGGTCATATAGACATTATCCACATCCGGTCGTTCTTCACGATCGACTTTGATGCAGACAAAAGTCTCGTTCATTTGTCCAGCGACTTGGTCATCTTCAAATGATTCGCGTTCCATGACGTGGCACCAATGACAGGTGGAGTATCCAATGGATAAAAAAATTGGCTTGTCTTCAGCGTGAGCTTTTGCAAAAGCCTCGTCTCCCCATGGGAACCAATTCACCGGATTAAACGCATGCTGCAACAGGTACGGACTTTTTTCATGAACAAGTGTATTGGCAATTTTATGCATAATGGTCGGACCTAAAATGATTGAACAGGATAATGCTATTTCTTGGTATGATCTATTTCTTAACAAAACGGATTCTCATATGTCAAAGTACAACAGGTTACTGTGATTTTAAATTTCAGCTTTCTGGTATAAACGACAGTTGTGTTTTTATGAGTGTAGTTGATTGTACTGTTTTGGTCAAGCGCTCGCGTGTTTGAACCGCTGGAGACCAATGAACTGATGATCCCGGATCGTCAATTCCATTGCATTTTTAGTCGAGACTGATTACTTTCAATCCTTATTAAGAAATGATAAAGTGCGAAAGAAAAAATTTACATTGTCCTTGTCCCCGCAGCTTGGGTTGGCGCTCAGTTTTATCGCGCTAATCCTTTTGGGCGGGATCATTTTGTCGCTGCCGATGTGTTCGACGGTGGAGACATCGTTTGTCGATGCGTTGTTTACGGCTACCTCAGCGGCGTGCGTGACCGGCCTGATCGTTGTCGATACCAGCAGCCATTGGACGATGTTCGGGCAGATCGTCATCTTGCTGCTCATCCAGCTCGGCGGTCTCGGCATCATGACTTTCACCTCCTTTATCATTTTGATTTTCGCCCGGCGATTGAGTTTGTGGGATCGTGACATCATGGAGTATAGTCTTGGCGGCGACAAATCGCAACCGTTAGCGCATTTGTTATGGGCGGTTATTTTATTAACGTTGACCTTTGAGTTGATCGGAGCGGTGATCTTGACCTTCCGGTTCTCGGCGGAACATTCGCTTGGGCACGCGGCTTTTCTCGGCATTTTTCACGCGATATCCGCTTTTTGTAACGCCGGATTTTCACTCTTTTCAACCAATATGATGGCGTATCAATCGGATATGGTCGTGAATTTGACCATTATGGCGCTTGTCGTGCTTGGCGGTATCGGTTTTTGGGTACTGTATGATTTGAAAAATCTTCTCCGACACCGGCGAAATATTCATTCAACAACGTTGCATACACGGCTGGTCATTGTGATGTCACTGATATTGATCGGCTTCGGAGGTGCAGTTTTTATGGTTGTTGAATGGAATGCCGCATTTCGGGAGCTGCCCATGTCGACCAAGCTGCTCGCGGCGTTTTTTCATTCCGTGTCCGCCCGCACGGCCGGTTTTAATACGGTGGATATCGCTACGTTTTCAAACAGCTCGTTATTTTTATTGTTGCTGCTGATGCTCATCGGCGCGTCGCCCGGTTCCTGCGGCGGCGGCATTAAAACCAGCACCTTTGCCATTTTACTGGCCATGACCAATTCTCGCGTGCGAAACAGGAAGCAGGTGCGCTTGTCCAACCGCGGCATTCCCGAACGAACGGTGTCCAAGGCGATCGGTCTAACCGCCACCGCGCTTCTGGTCATCACCGTATTTTGTTTTGCGCTGCTGATCACCGAAAGCACCGTGCACCCGGATCTTGATCAACGCACCCTGTTTATTGACGTGCTGTTTGAAACACTGTCCGCCTTTGGCACTGTCGGCCTGAGCATGGGATTGACGCCGGTGTTGTCCGTGCCGGGAAAAATTCTCATCATTATGCTGATGTATATCGGGAGAATCGGGCCTGTCACCCTGACGCTGGCTTTGACCGGCATTCATCAAAAAAAGATTCGTTACGCTGAAGAGAATGTCTGGGTCGGATGAGAAATTCTTCACTTAAAAAAACTTGAGGGTGATAGCGGAAGGCGAGACGAACGGGCGGATTGAACGAAAATATTTAAAATACCTTGTGTCAGGATGCAAAGTTTAAAAATATTGAAGAATTGAGAATAGAATGAAAACTTTTGCCGTCATTGGATTGAGCAGTTTTGGTCATTTCCTCGCCACCGAGTTATCGGCCAACGGCCATCAGGTGATGGTCATCGACCGAAGCGAAGATCGGATTGACCGAATAAAATCATTTGTGGACAAGGCCATCATTGCGGATGCGACGGACCGGGAAACCCTGAGTACGTTGGGTTTGGCGGACCTGGACGGCGTCATCGTCAGTTTGGGCGATGAAATGGATGCCAGCATTTTGGTGACCCTTTATTTGCGCGAGCTCAAGGTGAACAATATCATCGCCAAAGCGCTGACGCAGGATCATGGAAAAATATTGAACATCATCGGCGCCAACCATGTGGTTTTTCCGGAGCGGGACGAGGCGTTCCGTCTGGCAAAAACATTGGAGAGCGATAATGTCCTGGATACCATTGAACTGGGCGAGGGCATCAGCATGATTGAAATCGCGCCGCCTCAGGCGTTCATCGGCAAAACACTGGGCGAGTTAAACCTGCGGCAAAAATACGGCGTTCTCGTCGCCGTGATCAAAGAAGTGGTGCCGGAGGAGATTGTTCTGGTCCCCGGGCCGGATCACATGATTAAAGATACCAGCATCTTGATGATATTGGGCGAAAACGAAAAGCTGGCCAAAATTGAAAAGATGAAATAAAGTGTGAATAAAATTTTTGTTAAAGTGGTTTGTTGGTATGTATTGATGAAACGTTGTCCAAGCGGGAGAGTTGTAACGTGGAAGCTCATATAATCAAAGTGTTGAGGGAAATGACGGACATGGCCGTGCCGAAAAAGAATCGGTCGTATTTTTTCAACAGCACGAATGATATGTGTGCCGGGCATTGGGAGCCCAACACTGATATTTTAGAGACCGAGGCGCATGTCATTGTTCGTCTCGAACTGGCGAATGTGGATCGTGAAGATGTCTCGGTTGTCGTCAAAAACGGCAAATTGCAGGTGAGCGGCGTCCGGCGCTCCGTTGAGGGGACTGATCCGATCTATTTCCATCAAATGGAAATTCATTGCGGCGAATTCAGCAAAATTATAACGCTGCCCGAATCGATTGCGCACAATGAGATCAA
Source organism: uncultured Cytophagia bacterium (assembly GCA_964432185.1). GTDB lineage: Bacteria > Zhuqueibacterota > Zhuqueibacteria > Residuimicrobiales > Krinioviventaceae > Kriniovivens. The sequence continues at coordinate 1,141 of CAYSNA010000008.1, read as the reverse complement.
CGCCTCGATCCAAAACGGTATATTGTCAGTTTTTATCTCCAAACGCGGCGATGTCGTCGAAATTCCTATTATGATTAATCCGGATTCAGAACTAAACCGATAAAAGGATTCCCCATGGATGAAGCCAATTTTAATATTGAGAAAGGCCACTCGGGACAGGACGAAACCAAGGTGCCGTCCGAATTACCTGTGTTGCCACTGCGGGACACGGTGGCCTTTCCCAGCATTGTCACGCCGCTGGTTGTGGCGCGCGATAAATCCGTGCAGCTCATCAACGATGTAATCGCCGGCAGCCGTATTTTGGGTTTGGTGGCGCAGAAAGAAGCCGAAGATGAAGACCCGACCGAAAACGATATTTATACCTACGGCATTGCGGCCATTATTTTGCGCATGCTCAAATTTCCCGACGGCTCGCTGCGTATTTTGGTGCAGGGTATTTCCCGCATCAAATTGCTAAAAACCGTACGGACAGATCCCTACTTTGTCTATCAGGTTAAATCCGTTGTTGATCATGTCAAGGAAAGCACCGAGCTTGAAGCGCTAAAACGCAACATTGCCATTCAGTTTCAGAACATTGTCTCTCTTGTGCCGCAGTTGCCGGAAGAATTGCAGATCGTTGTGCAAAACACCCAGCACCCGGGCAAATTGGCCGATCTGGTCGCCTCCAATCTCAATTTAACCGTGGCGGAAAAGCAGGAGATCATCGAGGCGACGGACGTGAAGAAGCGGTTACAAAAACTCACGGTGTTCGTCAGCCGGGAATTGGAAGTGCTGGAAATGGGCACGAAAATTCAGGACAAGGTGCAGACCGAGATGGGCAAGAATCAGCGCGAATATTTTTTGCGTGAACAGCTTCGAGCCATCCAAAAAGAGCTGGGCCAGGATGATGAGCGCTCGATAGAAATTGAAGAGCTCGCGGAAAAAATCCAAAATGCGAAAATGCCGGAAGAGGCCGAAGAGGAAGCCAAACGCGAATTGGATCGTCTGTCCAAAATGCAGCCCGGCGCCGCCGAGTACACGGTGTCACGCACATATCTTGACTGGATGATCGCGCTGCCATGGTCCGTTTCAACGGAGGACAATCTCGATATTGCCGGCGCGCAAAAAGTGCTGGATGAGGATCATTACGATCTTGAAAAAG
>CAYSNA010000007.1:32403-34989 GCA_964432185.1 uncultured Cytophagia bacterium | reverse complement strand
GACAGTTATCTCCTTCGGCAGCAGGACAAACCGTATATCGATGTGACGGCCATCGAAAAAGTAGCTCCCGTTGACGTTTTTCAAGGTCAGCCTCCATCCTATCATCAAGTGTTTGGCGAATTTTTACCCGACATGTCCGGACTTGATTTATTGTTTAATGAAGGTGAGCTGAGCAAATCAATAATTTCGAATTTAAATTTTGAGCAGGCCGCAACGGTGGAATCCAAAAAATTTTGAGGCAAAAATGAGCGCTATAGATGCCGTATTAAATCGAATTGATAATTACCGCGATACGATTATCGAATGGCAAAAAAATCTCGTCGCCATTAAAGCGCTGGGGCCGGAGAACGGCGGCGACGGCGAGCTGGAAAAGGCCGACTATGTCCAAACGATTTTGGACGATATTGGATTTGATGATGTCAAAACCTTTCATGCGCCGGATGAGCGTGTGTCCGCCAAAATTAGACCGAATATTCTGGCGAAAATATTCGGTCAAGATCGCCGCAAAACCGTGTGGGTGTTGGCGCACCTGGATGTTGTGCCGGAAGGCGATCTGAAAAATTGGCATAGCGATCCGTTCAATCTTGTTGTCGATGGCGACAAGTTGATCGGCCGCGGCGTCGAAGATAATCATCAGGGGCTGGTATGCGCGCTGTTGGCGGCAAAGGCCATTCGCGAAGAAGCGCTTGTCCCCGTTTGCAATATCGGTCTGGCGATTGTGGCGGATGAGGAATGCGGCAGCACATATGGACTGGAATACTTGATAAAAAATCATCGAGATGAATTTAGTCAAGATGATTTGATTATCGTGCCTGATGCCGGCGAGCCGGTCGGGAATACGATCGAGGTATCGGAGAAAAGTATTTTGTGGATTCAATTTGTCATTAAAGGCAAACAATGCCACGCCTCCACGCCGCAGCACGGCATCAATGCTCATCGTGCGGCGGCGCATCTGGCCGTGGCGCTGGATCAATTGTACGACATTTTCTCAGAAAAGGATGACCTGTACGATCCGCCCTACAGTACCTTTGAACCCACCAAAAAACTGGCAAATGTGCCGAACATCAACACTATCCCGGCGGAAGATGTTTTTTGTCTGGACTGCCGTATTTTGCCGGTCTATTTGTTTGATCAGGTCGATTCGACAATTGAAAAAATTGTCGATGACATAAAAGAAAAATTCAACGTCGAGATTGAATTGACTTATCCGCAGCGGGAAGAGGCGGCGCGACCGACGGCGCCGGAGGCCCCGGTTGTGCAGGCGCTCGCATCCGCCATCAAAAAAGTTAAAAAGATCGAGCCGGAAATTATTGGCATCGGCGGCGGCACTGTCGCGGCAATCTTTCGACATGCCGGATTGCCGGCGGCCGTGTGGGGAACGATTGCAGATACCTGTCATCAGCCAAACGAATATGCCTTGATTTCCAATAGTATGGTGGATGCGAAAATTCTCGCAACCGTATTTTTACAATAAAAAGTCTTGAGCTTGATCATACATTTTTATACATTTGCCTAGCAATTTGACTTCGATGAGGAAAGCGGATTGAACACACTATCTTTGCGTTTTCGGTCGGTGAAAAGCTTAACATCACATTTATCTATCCTTCATGTCCTTCAGCTATATTTTTCCGCTTTAAAATCTTATGCCACAAAATATTCGCGAGAATTAATTTTATACTATATTTTGATTTGATTATTTGAAATATTCAATATATTGATGTGTTGATGGAATTTTTAATCCGATAATTTTATTAAAACAGTTGGTTATTCAGCAAACATGGTTGGGACGATGGGACGGGATTCTTTGATTTGGCAGATACCAATTAACTCTAACAACTGTATCACTTTATTCATCTAACCGTGGAGGGTCCGATGAAAGGCCACTTTACACTAACGCTTCTCTTGGTTCTTTTTGTATCGCTGTCCGCAGTTGCGGGGACGATCACGGGAAAAATCACCGAAGCAGGAACAAGCGACGTATTGCCTGGCGCAAACGTCACCATTGAAGGCACCCGAATTGGCGCCGCTTCCGGAACCAATGGTGTTTTCTCAATTAATAATGTACCGGCTGGTACGCACACCCTGGTTGTCACTTTTATGGGTTACAAAACCGTGAAGGAAGAAGTGACAGTCCCGGCAAGTGGAACGACAACGGCGAATTTTGTTCTCGAAAGCGAAGTGCTCACTGGTAAAGAAATTTCCATTCTTGCCGACCGCGCTCAGGAACGTAAAACGCCTGTAGCGTTCACCACAGTTAAAAAAGCTGATGTCGCGGCGCGTCTTGGCTCGCGCGATATTCCGCTGGTTATGAACGTGACGCCGAGTGTTTATGCGACCGCCGGCGGCGGCGGCGCTGGCGATGCCCGAATCAATGTTCGTGGTTTCAATCAACGCAATGTTGCCATTATGATTAATGGTGTGCCGGTAAACGATATGGAAAACGGCTGGGTTTACTGGTCAAACTGGGATGGTCTGGGTGATGTTACATCTTCAATCCAGAACCAGAGAGGATTGAGTGCTATAAATCTTGCAACTCCTTCTATCGGCGGAACTGTTAATATCATTACCGACCCTACCCAGCAGAAA
>CAYSNA010000007.1:0-32393 GCA_964432185.1 uncultured Cytophagia bacterium | reverse complement strand
CTTGGCGATGCGGCATCGTCGATTCAGATGCAGCGTGGTTTGAGCGCCGTCAACCTGGCGACACCCTCTATCGGTGGTACGATGAACATCCTCACCGATCCGGCAGCCATGTCCAGCGGCGCCCTGTACAAACAAGAGTTTGGCAACGACGGCTTTTTGAAAACAACATTCTCTGCTGCCAGTGGATTGATCAATGATCAATTTGCCGTTACCGCAACGGTTGTTCGCAAAACCGGCGATGGTCTCATCGACAAAACCTGGACCGATGCCTGGGCGTACTACTTTGGCGGTTCGTGGCAGATGAACAAATCCAATCGCCTCGAACTTTATGCAGTCGGTGCACCACAATGGCATGGACAGAATACGTACAAACAAAACATCGCGGTGTATGACACAGAATTTGCCAAGAGCTTGTCTGATTATGATCCAGCCGCTCTTGAAAAATTCAGAGAATCCAAAAGAGGCCGCCTGTACAATGAAAACTGGGCTCCTCTGAAAAACGAATATGCCGGCTATGGTAAAATTGCCGTCGGCGATAAGCTTTACAACCGCTACAGTACAGATTTTATCAACGAGCGGGAAAACTTTTATCACAAGCCGATTGTCAATTTGAACTGGTATTCTCAACTGACATCCAGCTTGAATCTGTTCTCGACCGTATACTGGTCCGGCGGTATCGGCGGTGGTACGGGAACCTATGGTGATTTTCTCTGGGATTATGCTTCGGAACCGACACGCATTGCTGACTGGGATGGAAATATCGCGATTAACAAAGGCACTCTTGATCGCAAAGGTAATCCTAAACCGGCCGGTGAAGCGCGCGGCATTCTGCGCAGCAGCCGCAACGATCAAAGCACCATTGGTGTGATCTCCAAAGCCAATTTCAAAGCCTCTGATGCTCTTGATTTTAATGTGGGTATCGATTGGCGTACAGCGACAATCGATCACTATCGCGAAGTTCGCGATATGCTCGGCGCCACTTACGTTCTCAGCAAAGACAATGATTTTTGGGGCCCCGACGGCAAAAAACTCTACCTTGGCGATAAATTAGGTTATTTCAACACCAATACCGTTGATTGGGTTGGTTTCTTCGGTCAGGGCGAGTATTCGCTCGGTCGCTTTACCGCTTATGGTATGGCCGGCTGGTCAAGCATCAAATACGCCTATGTTGATCACTTTAAGGATGTAGGCGGCGGCGAAAAACTGAGACTTGAATCTGATCCGACGTCCGGCTTCCAGGCAAAGGGCGGCGCCAAGTACACGGTCCTCGAAAATGTTGATGTTTTTGGTAATGTTGGTTTGGTTTCCAAAGTTCCGATTTTTGACGAAGTGATTGACGACGTAAACGGTGTTTTTGCGGATAATCCCGAAAATGAAAAATTCACCTCGTTTGAATTTGGCGCCAATTATTTTGCCGGCAACTTTACCGCCAAGTTGAGCTACTACTATACAAAATGGGCCGACCGTGCCATCTCTCGCGGTATCACCAATCAGGATGGCAGCGAAGCCGTCATTTTCTTGTCCGGTATGGATCAACTTCACAGCGGTATCGAATTTGAGGTGGCTTATCAACCCATCAACATGGTTCGTCTGGATGTGGCCGGTTCTTTGGGCAACTGGAAATACCTGAACGATGTCAACGGCCAGTATAAAGACTATGATAATCTTGATCAACCGACAGTGGATTACAATTTTTATCTTGACGGTTTGATGGTTGGCGATGCGCCGCAAACTCAAATTGCGATTGCGCCGTCGGTCTATCCGGTTAAAGGATTGTCATTGCAGGCTGTCTATCGCTACTACATGAAACATTATGCGGACTTTAATCCGCTGGATCGTGATGATCCGGCCGACCGCGCCCAAAGCTGGCAAGCGCCGGATTACGGTGTGCTCGATTTTCACGCGGCGTACAAACTGCCGTTTAACGTCGGTGGTATCAGCCTCTCCGTGTTTGGCCATGTCTTCAACGCGCTGGACGAAATCTACGTTCAGGATGCCGTTGACAACAGCGCCTTTAACGGATTCAGCGATACGCACAAAGCCAGCGACGCCGAAGTCTACCTCGGTCTGCCGCGCAGCTTTAATGTCGGTTTGCAATTCAACTATTAACAGTGTTGATTCTTCTAGCCCCGACCTTGTGCCGGGGCTTTTTTTATGATGAAAAAGTTTAGCCCGCTATTCGTCTTTCTTTTACTGTTGTCATGTTCCCGTCCATCGCACGTTACCGTGCTTTATTTTAATGATGCTCACGAAATCTCCCCGGTTATCGACTCGCTTGGCGAGCGCGGCGGTATCGCACGTCTGAAAACGGTTATTGACAATGTTCGAGCCGAGAATCCAAACGCGCTTGTTGTGTTTGGCGGCGATTGTGCCGGTGGATCGCTGTTCGGCGGCTTTTATCATGGCTTTCCAATTATTCATGCGTTTAATAAAATTCCGATTGATATCGCCACCTTTGGCCAACACGATTTTGATTTTGGCGTGGAAAATACTCGGCAGCTTGTCGATTCGTCGGATTTTTTATGGATCACCTCCAATCTGCTCGAACCGGACAGCTCGACTTTTCATAATCTGCCTTCATTTTTAATAAAAAAGATAAATGGGCTGACCATTGCGTTTATCGGCTTGACGGACGCGATGAATACGACCTCCGCCAATGATCTTTTTCAACTGGATATTGTCGAGGCGACCGGCCGTGTGCTTGAAAAAATTCATCACGCTGATGTAATTATTGCCGTGACGCAAGCATCTCCTGAGAAAAATGAAATTCTTCTGATGATGCATCCACAACTTGATGCGATCTTGACCGAGGAGCAATCGGAAAATCGCAGTCGCGTTTTTTATGTTGGAAATCGACCCGTCATTTCCCCGTGTGGTAATATGGGAAGCGTGGTGCGACTTGATATTCGAAAAAGTAAGCACGGCTGTGTGCTTTGCACAAATGTGCTGCCCGTTGACAGTACGGTGCATGAAAATCCCGAACTTTTGCCAGTTCAGCAAAAATATCAAAACAACCTCGACTCAACGCTGAATGTTGAAATTGCCGCAACAGCCACATCGCTGGATGCCGGCATTAACTCACACTTTCGCTGCCGCTGGGCGGAGACCACCATCGGCAATCTTGTTGCGGATGCCTATCGTCACTATTTTCATTCTGACCTTGCGGTGATGAACGGCGGCGGCCTGCGCGCCAATATTCCTGTCGGTGCGATTACCACAAAAGATGTGCTGGCGGTGCTGCCGTTTGGCAATAAAATTTGTCTGGTTGAAATGACCGGTCAATCGATTTGGAATATGCTCGAGCACGGTGTCGAGGATGTCGAAAATCGGGGCGGACAATTCTTGCAGATTTCCGGTGGGCGCTATACGTACGATCCTGGTCAACCACGGGGTAACAGAATTCAGCGCGTTTTTGTGCAAGACCATAATCTTGATCCCGAGAAAAAGTACACCGTTGCCTTGCCGGATTATGTGCTGCTTGGCGGCAATGATTTTGATATTCAGGCTGATATTTTCGTGAATGCTGATGTCGCTCCCACAGACTTTAATGTTGTGCGCGATTTTATTAAAGGAAAAACGTTGGAACAACGTTTAGAAGGGCGAATTCGCGTTTTGGGGAAAAATTAGCGGCAACACCTCATTGTGTTTCACCATAATTTTGTTTAAACTCAACCTCGCAAATTTTACAAACCTGACAGCTTTTTATTGAGAGGTTGATTTATGCGTCACATATTGAAGCTCCAGTCTTTTTTTACGATCATAATTTTAATAATTTGTGTTTCGGGTCACTTGAGGAGCCAGCCAAAATTTGGCGGTGTCAATCTTGCCGGAGCCGAGTTTGGCCACAATGAATTGCCGGGTGAATATAATAAACATTACACCTATCCAACTCGATCCGAAGTCGATTATTATGTCAGCAAAGGGATGAATGTTTTTCGTCTGCCGTTCAGGTGGGAGCGGCTACAATACCAGGCAAATGGCCCGCTGAACGCCGCAGAGTTGTCCAGAATTAAATCCTTTGTTAATTACGCCGCCTCAAAAGGAGCGGCGGTCATTCTGGATCCGCACAATTATGCCCGGTATTATGGTGAGGTTATTGGCGGTGCCAATGTGCCGGTCAGTGCTTTTGAGGATTTCTGGGCAAAACTGGCAACGGAATTTAAAAATAATCCGCATGTTTTATTCGGCCTGATGAATGAACCGTATGGCATGGAGACCGAGTTGTGGCTCGCCGATGCAAACGCGGCGATCAGCGCCATCCGCGCCACAGGAGCGAACAACCTGATACTCGTGCCGGGCAATGCCTACACCGGCGCGCATTCCTGGTCATCAACCTGGTACGGCACGGCCAATGCCAAAGTTATGATAAATGTTGTTGATCCTGCCGATAATTATGCGTTTGAAGTTCATCAGTATTTTGACGACAACTCTTCCGGCACATCGGAAACGTGCGTGAATGCGACCATCGGTTCATCGCGTTTAAAGAGTTTTACCGCCTGGTTGCGAGCCAATAATAAACGCGGATTTTTGGGAGAGTTTGGCTGCAGCTCAAATGACAATTGTTTGGCGGCGCTCGATGATATGCTCGCGTATATAGATTCGAATTCGGATGTCTGGCTCGGCTGGACCTATTGGGCGGGCGGTCCATGGTGGGGCAGCTATATGTATTCCGTAGAACCTCAGAACAATAAAGACAAGCCGCAGATGGACGTCCTCAAAGGACATTTGATGCATACGACAAAAGTCGGTTATGCCAAATTAAACGAGATTGAGCACCTTGATCTTTTACGAAATTATCCCAATCCGTTTAATGGCTCAACTTTTATCGAGTTTGAAATGGCGCACGCTGCGGATGCTGAACTGAATATTTATAATGTTTCGGGGCAGAAAATTGACTGTTTGTTTGACGGCAGTTTGAACTCCGGAACTCATAAATTTGTCTGGGATGCACGTGTGGCCAAGGGAGAACGATTGCCGAGTGGACTTTATTTTTATTCGCTTAAACTGGGCGAGAACAACATTGTTTATAATAGCATGCTGTTACTGCAATAGGTCTACTTTCTTGAAACCGCCCGGCGAACGCTGTGCGCCACGATTTCACATGCCAAAGCGCCGATCGTCGTAATATCTGTTTCAATGTCCCCTGTTGACATGGCAAAAACAATATCGCCGTCCAGCATGCTGTGCGCCGGGCGAATCGATTTGGCAAAACCATCTTGTGCCATTTGCGCGACTTTGGTAGCGGACTCGCGTGTGAGTTTAGCGTTTGTCGCCACGACCGATAATGTGGTGTTCGACTGAAAAGAAACGCCACCTGATTTTTTGAGGATGTCGAGTGACGGCAAAAATCCATTGCCATCGTCATTCTGCACACCGGCGAGAATCTCGCCTTTTTCATCAATAATTTCACCGAGCGCATTGACAACAGTGATGGCGCCGATGACCACGCCATCATCCAGCGTCATGGATGCCGTGCCGACACCGCCGGGTGAACTGCGTTTGATACCCATCAACTTGCCGACAGTTGCGCCGCATCCGGCGCCAACCTGGCCCTCCGGGCATTCGCGTGTTGCATGTAGGCACGCTTTATAGCCCATTTCCCGGGTCGGGCGGATCGTGGCATCCCCAACCGCCAAATCAAAAATCACGGCGCTGGGTACAATCGGTACTCGCGCTACGCCAACATCAAAACCGATACCCTGTTCTTCGAGATATTGCTGCACGCCGCCGGCCGCATCGAGACCAAAGGCACTGCCGCCGGTTAACAGAATAGCGTGGATTTTTTCTACCAGCCGCACTGGTTTGAGTAATTCCAGTTCGCGCGTTCCCGGCGCCGAACCGCGCACGTCCACCCCGGCAATAACCTCGCGATCCGGCAATATTACCGTACATCCGGTTCGCGCCTCCACTAAATGAAAATGCCCGACACGAATGCCGGGCACGTCACAAAGTGATGTTCTCACTTATTGATCTCCATCCGGTTTGAATCGGTTGAGCAGACCCAATTTTTTGGATGTCGGAAGTTCAAGAATGATGCTCTGGTCGCTGAAAAAGAACAAATCGCTGATGGTCAAGCCGATTTGACGCCGCAGTGGTTTCCAATTTTCGCGATACGACTTGCTGTCGATTTTTGTGCCTGTCTTGTCCTTTTCGATGAGAAAAACACGCTCCGGATGGTTGCGGTCGATGAGAAACGGCGAGTGCGTGGTATAGACGAGTTGGTTTTTAATGGAGAGATCCTCCAGCACGCGAATCAAGTCCTTCTGCCCGGCCGGATGCAGGTGAATGCCCGGCTCATCGATCAAAAAGATATACTCGTTTGAGCGGCCTTCAAACGTTTGGGAAATAAAATTGACATAAAAGGAGAGATACCAGCGAAAGCCGAGGCTGCGCGATTCCGGCGTGTCGAGCACGGTTGTCGAATCCGCAAAATCGATGTACAACACGCGACCATTGACATTCAGTTTGATTTCAATTGAATCTTCCTGCGACCAGACGCGGCGAATCTGCTCGCTGATGATTCGGCTTGCTTCTTCCGCTGCACGACGACCGCGCGAACTATCCTCGAAGAGGAGTTCATAATCTTCAATGCCGCCAATTTTTAGCAGATTTTTTTCCGTCAAAAATGCAGAGCTATTGGAAATCAGGCTATCATAATCGACCTTGTTCTTCAACAGCGGAATGTTGCTGAAATAAATAATTTTCGGCAGCACTTTCAGCAACTGGCTCATGTTGATGTTTTCGACTTCACGCTCGTTAATGATGAGGTGATAATCCGTCAACTCGGGCGCATCCCGGCGGATTTGAAAGCTCTCGATTTCTTTAAAAGTATCAGAAATGCCCACCAGTTTTTGCCTGTTTTCTTTGGTGATACCGGCAAACTCTATGGCGATTTCCGGACATTTGCCCATATAATAGTTATTTGAATATTGACAGGTCAGGCTGTTGTCAAAAGGGATGTCGGGACGAAAAGATTCAATCGCTTTGAGTACGTTGGTTTTTCCACTTTCATTGGCACCGATCATAACGTTGATCTTTTGGTTCAAATTCAGTGAAATTTCGTAAATCGACTTGAAGGCGCGAACGTATACACTTTTTATGACCATAGAAATCCCTTTTTTCAAATTTTCAGGGGATGCTTGTTGGTGGGCGAATCGTTCAATGATGTTCATGCAAAATTCGAAGAAATATATTAACAACAGATTCGGAATGCAAGAAATAAATGCGTAATTTTCGCCACTGTGGATAATTCTTTCTGAATGTGGATTTATTTTGCACTTTTACTTGCGATTGCACTTTGCTTTACTAAATTTAGATAGGAGGATGGTCACATAGGAACTTGTGGATAACCACCCAAATCCTGTTAGCGTTTTTATTGTCTGTTTCGTTTTTATAGAAAGTCGTGTGGATAACTCTTCGGATGGAGGTGCTTTAATCCATAAAAAATTAATCTATTAAGTTTGGTAATGGTTGGCGTGTGGTTTGTGTGGATAAGTCTGGTTTTCTGTGGATAACGTGATTTTGCTTAATTGTTAGTGTTTGCTGTACGAATGATACCATATGTTGATATGTTTTCGTTTTGTAGCTAAACCTTAAAAAAATGAGTGATTAGCGATTATCACACGGCGTTCTGGAAAGCAAGTAAATTCGTATTGAGGATGTAGATGAGTCGACAAATTGATCAGTTGTGGGGAAATATTCTTGACCACGTTAAAAAAGAAGTTAATGGAAACAGCTTTGCCACCTGGTTCAAGCCCATTAAGCCATCCAAGGTTGAAAATGATACCTTGACCATTCAGGTGCCGAGTCAGTTTTTTTACGAATGGCTTGAAACGCATTATGGCACCGTGCTCAATTCGGCGGTGACCACGACGCTCGGCCCCAAAGGACGTTTGTTATATTCGGTCATTATGGATTCGTCCATTCAATCCGTGCAATTGCCGTCGATAAAAAAGACCGTCGCCAAGCAGACCGTTCAAAGCAATATTAATGAACGGTTCACCTTTGATAGTTTTGTTGAAGGGGATTGTAATAAATTTGCCAAGGCGGCGTCCATGACAGTGGCAAAATCTCCCGGCGGTACGACATTTAATCCATTGCTTATTTACGGCGGCGTTGGGCTTGGCAAAACTCACCTCATTCAGGCCATTGGCAACATGGCTCTGGAAAGCGGCAAGATCAAGCGCGTCATGTATGTTGATAGCGAACGATTCACCATGGATTTTATTAATTCCATTCAAAAGAACAAAACCACAGAGTTCAGCAGTATCTATCGCAATGTTGATTTGTTGGTGGTTGATGATATTCAATTTTTGAGCAACAAAGAGCGAACCCAGGAAGAATTTTTCCACACGTTCAATACACTGCACAATAAAGGCAAGCAGATCGTCTTGTCGTCGGACCGATCGCCCAAAGAGTTGAACGGCATCGAAGAGCGGTTAATTTCCCGTTTTCAATGGGGATTGGTCGTGGATATTCAACTGCCGGATTTGGAAACCCGTCAAGCCATTTTGCAGAAAAAAGCAGATGAGAATGGCCTTGATTTGCCGGGTGAAATATTTCAGTTCATCGCCACGAATATTACCTCCAACATTCGCGAGCTGGAAGGGGCATTGATTCGGCTGCTCGCCTATTCCTCTTTAAATGGCGAAGATATTACTCTTGAGCTGGCCAAACGTTTGCTCAAAGATGTTTGTATGCCGCAGATGAAGGCCATCAGCATCGAGTTTATCCAAAAAACCGCGGCCGATTATTTTGGTTTTCCGGACGACATGATGCGCGCCAAAACGCGCAAAAAAGAGATTGCCCAGGCACGCCAAATTGCCATGTATTTGAGCAAAAATTTGACCGACAGTTCGTTAAAAACCATCGGCCTGCATTTTGGCGGCCGCGATCACAGCACCGTTATTCATGCTATTTCAACCATTGAAAACATGATTTTGGCTGATTCGAAAATGCGCAGTCATGTCGACGCTATAAAAAATAAAATTGAAATTGCTCAGCTTTAGCGGCTGCATCGGGATTAAAAAATCGTCTCAAATCGTTATTTTTAATCCAATTCGACTGTTTAAAAAAACTTGAAATATTGCTCAGATTTCCCTAACTTTGTTTCATAAAAAAAGAAAGTCAAGGAGGCTTTGATGAACTTTACAATCTCCAAATCAGAATTATATGAAGCCCTTCATAAAGTTGTTGGAGTTGTACCGCAAAAAACAACGATTTCCATTTTGACCTGCATCCTTTTGGAGCTGAAAGACAATCAGCTAAAGCTGACCGGTACGGACCTTGAAATTTCCGTCACGCTGTCATTGCCGGTCGACAGTTCCGATGAAGGCGCTGTTGCTATTCCTGCCAAACTTTTTGTGGAAATTGTTCGCGAGCTTCCTGATGTACCGATCACACTTATCTCCGAGACCAGCGATCGAGTTGTTCTCAAGACCGATAAAGGTGAATATAAAATCGCCACGCAGCCGCGCGAGGATTTTCCCAATATTACCGTTGAGGACAGTGAACACAGTTTTGTTATCGACAGCGACCAATTGTCAAAGATGACCAATCGCACCATGTTTGCCGTTTCCAATGACGAGCTTCGTCCGACATTAACGGGTATCAACGTTGAGTTGGTTGATTCGAATTTGATTTTTGTCGCGACGGACGGCCATCGATTGTCCAAGGTGGTTTATAAGGGATTCCAGACGGGCGGCATGGATGAACATGTAAAAATGATCGTGCCGACCAAAGCTTTAAACTTACTCCTGCGTAACCTGCAAGATGAAGACCAGGTTAATGTGCAAATTGGCGAGGATCACGTGGTTTTCCGTTTGGAAAATGCGGTGATTTACTCCAAGCTCATCAGCGGAACCTACCCGAACTATGAACGCGTGCTGCCGCAGGATAATGACAAAGCATTGACGGTGAATCGAGACCTGCTCATCTCGACGCTGCGACGCGTTTCCATCTTTTCCAGCTCGCTGACAAACCAGGTTCGTCTCGTGCTAACGCCGGATGAGATCACCATCCATTCTGAAGACATTGAATTTGGCGCTGAGGCCAAAGAATCCATTCCCGGCGTCTTTTCGGATGAGTGGCTGCAGATTGGTTACAATTCAGCTTATTTGTTGGACATCCTCCGTCATATCGACAGTGAAGAAGTACAATTTGATTTAAAGGACAGCGGCAGCGCGGCCATCATACACCCAACGGATCAGTCGGAGGCCGAAGAAATTACCATGTTGTTGATGCCCATTCGCATAAGCGAGGAAGAGTCTCGAAACGATTAGGCGCGAGAACATCGCATGTATCTTAGCCGTTTGGAGATTCAAAAATTTCGCAATTTAGCGCCGGCAACATTTTTTTTTAGTCCGCATAAAAATTTCATTTTTGGTGATAACGCTCAGGGCAAGACGAATCTTATCGAAGCCATTTACCTGCTTTGTCTGGCCAAAAGTTTTCGAACCCGAGATGACATCGATCTCGCGCCATTTTCTCAGGACGGGTACTTGATCGAGGGCGGTTTCGTCAGCGATGAACAGATTTCCCATCACGTTGGCATTATGTGCGATGCCGGCCAGGGAAAACAGATAAAGGTTGACGGTAAAAAGCTAAACCAGTTTTCCAAACTGGTGGGACAATTTCCGATTATCGTTTTATCCGTTGACGATTACGAAATAACCAGCGGCCCGCCTGCTCAGCGTCGTCGCTTTTTTAATGTCCTGCTGTCTCAAAGTTCAAAACGCTATCTTGATGATTTGAAACAGTATGACAAAGTGTTGAAACAGCGCAACACGGTCTTGTCGGACATGGCATCCGGGAAGCGTCAAGCCGAGGCCATGCTGGACATTTGGAACAATCAGCTCGCTGCGCTGGGTTCGCGCTTGATGCGGTCTCGTGCAGTGATGGTGGACGAGCTCAACCATTATCTGACGGAATTTTACTCGGTCATCACCGAAAAAAAATGGACGTTTCGAGCAGCTTATAATCCCAACGTCACTTTTCATCATGCGGATGAGATTGAGAGTGATTTCGAAACCGCGCTGAAACGGGCTGCGCGCAAGGAAAAAATGTTCGGCAAAACTCTGGTCGGGCCGCATCGCGATGAATTTCTTTTTTTCATCAGCGATAACGAATTGCGCAAATTTGGATCTCGCGGTGAACATAAAAGTGCGCTCGTCAGCCTGAAAGCGGCAGAAGCGCAGGTGTTGTACAAACGAACGGAAAATTATCCCATTTTATTATTGGATGATTTGTTTGCCGAGCTGGATCGTGATCGCAGTACCAGAGTGCTCGAATTGTTCGATCCGGCCAGCCAAATATTTATTACGGGAACGTCGCTTGATTACGCGGGGCTCAAAGAATCATCGGAAAAGATGACCGATCAATTCACGTTTCTCGTCAAAAATGGACATATTAGCAGGGCGTAATGTGGGACGTGCTCCAAAACATATCGGCGCCTCGTTGCGAGGTCTGATCAAAGATTTGGGTTTTGACAAAAAACTCGACCAGGTTCGAATTGTTCGCGCCTGGCCGGAAATCGTCGGCGAGAACATTGCCAATGTAACGGAAGCTGACCGCGTGTACGAGGATATTCTTTACGTCAAGGTTAAAAGCGCCACCTGGCGAACCGAGCTGCTTTTTCAGAAAAGAAAAATTCTCGAGCGAATCGATAATAAAATCGGAAAAAATATCATCAAAGATATACGATTCATTTAAATAGAAAGCCGTATGACACAACAACCACAAAGTTATGATGCCAGTAATATTCAGGTCCTCAAGGGCCTGGAGGCTGTTCGACAACGGCCGGCGATGTACATTGGCGACATCTCATCGCGTGGCTTACACCACCTGGTTTATGAGGTCGTCGATAATAGTATAGATGAAGCTCTGGCGGGCTATTGCACGGAAATAGAAGTCATCATCTGCGAGGACGGCAGTGTGGAGGTGAGAGATAACGGACGCGGCATTCCGGTGGACATTCACCCCGAAGAGAAAAAATCCGCCCTTGAGCTGGTGATGACCATTCTGCACGCCGGCGGCAAGTTTGATAAAAAATCCTACAAAGTCTCCGGCGGTTTGCACGGCGTGGGTATTTCTGTCGTCAACGCGCTGTCCGAGTGGCTGCAGGTGGAAGTGACCCGCGACGGCAAGGTATGGGGGCAGCAGTACGAACGCGGCGTGCCGACCATGCCGGTCAAGGTGATTGGCCGCCGCAAAACCACGGGCACCAAAACTCGTTTCATGCCGGACGGGGAAATTTTTAAAAGCAGAAAATTCAGCTATCAAATTCTCGCTGAGCGATTGCGCGAACTGGCGTTTTTGAATCGTGATCTAAAAATCAGCATTGTTGATCAGATCAAGAAAAAAGAAGAGGTCTTTCGCTACAAGGGCGGCCTCGTTCAGTTTGTCGAATATTTGGATCAAAACCGCGACAGCATCACGCGTAAACCCATCTATATTGAGGATGAACGAGACGGCATTCCGGTTGAAATTGCGTTGTCGTACACGGACTCGTACAACGAAAGCACCTATTCCTACGTCAATAATATTCATACGATCGAAGGCGGAAGTCATCTCGTTGGTTTTAAAACGGCGCTGACGCGGTCGTTGAATAATTTTGCCGCCAAGCATAAATTGATCAAACCGAACGAAGCCAGCATGTCCGGTGATGATGTGCGTGAAGGCATCACCGCGGTGATCAGCATCAAACATCCGGCGCCGCAGTTTGAAGGGCAGACCAAAACCAAGCTCGGCAACAGTGAGGTCAGGGGTATTGTCGAATCCATCGTCAATGAGCACCTGGTGGCCGAGTTGGAAAAAAACATGACGCAGGCGCGCAAGATCGTCGAAAAGTGCAAGCAGGCGTCACGTTCCCGCGAAGCGGCCCGCAAGGCGCGAGAACTGACGCGCCGCAAATCGACGCTTGAGAGCGAAGGCTTGCCCGGCAAACTGGCCGATTGTTCAACCAAAGACGCCACAAAAACCGAAGTTTATATCGTTGAGGGTGACTCGGCCGGTGGCAGCGCCAAACAGGGGCGTGATCGACGTTTTCAAGCGATTTTGCCACTGCGCGGAAAAATTCTCAATGTTGAAAAAGCGCGCGTGGACAAGATGCTGGCGAACGAGGAAATTCGCACAATCGTCTCCGCTCTGGGTTGTGGAATTGGGCGAGATGACTTTGACATCAGCCGGTTGCGGTATGAAAAAATTATCATCATGACCGATGCGGATGTCGACGGCAGTCATATTCGCACCTTGTTGCTGACCTTCTTTTTCCGCCACATGCGCGAACTGGTTGATCGAGGACACCTCTATATTGCACAGCCGCCGCTCTATCGGTATAAAAAAGGCAACCAGGAAGTCTATTTGTATGATGAAGACGACCGCGAAGCATTTCTGAAAAAGCTGCCCAAAAACGAGCAGGAAAAAGTCCATCTGCAACGCTATAAAGGATTGGGCGAAATGAATCCGGCGCAGTTGTGGAACACCACCATGGATCCGGAAAATCGCACCCTGCTGCAGGTGACCATTGATGAAGCATTTGAAGCGGATTTGATTTTTTCCAAACTGATGGGCGACAAGGTTGAACCGCGCCGACAGTTCATTGAAGAAAATGCCAAATATGTCCGCAATCTCGATATTTAGATTCTGAAAGGTTTGAAATAGATGACGAACGGTAACGGCAAAATCATTCCCGTCCTCATTGAAGAGGAGATGAAAAATTCCTATATCGACTATTCCATGTCGGTCATAGTGTCGCGGGCGTTGCCTGATGTGCGCGACGGCCTCAAACCGGTGCACCGGCGCGTGCTGTTTGGAATGCTCGATTTGGGTTTGCGCCCGAACCAGGCTTATAAAAAGAGCGCTCGTATCGTCGGTGAAGTGCTCGGTAAATACCATCCGCACGGTGATACGGCCGTTTATGATACCATGGTGCGAATGGTGCAGGATTTTACCATGCGTTACCCGCTGGTTGACGGCCAGGGCAACTTTGGATCGGTTGACGGCGATTCGCCGGCTGCCATGCGTTACACCGAAGCGCGCCTGCACGCCATTGCCGAAGAAGTGCTGCGCGATATTGATAAAGAGACCGTCGATTTTGTCCCCAATTTTGACGAATCTTTGAAAGAGCCGTCCGTGTTGCCTTCGCTGCTGCCGACGCTGCTGGTGAACGGCGCGACCGGTATTGCCGTTGGTATGGCGACCAATATTCCACCGCACAATCTGGGTGAAGTGGTAGATGCGCTTGTGGCGCTGATTTCCCGACCCTCTTTAAAGCCGGAGACGCTGCGAAAATATCTGCAGGGCCCGGACTTTCCGACCGGCGCCATGATCATGGGCGATGAGGGCATCAAAGAATATTTTGAAACCGGCCGCGGCAAAATTTACGTTCGCGCCAAGGCTCATCTCGAAGAGATGCGCGGTGGCCGTGAACGAATTGTCGTCACCGAGATTCCCTTTCAGGTCAACAAAGCGACGCTGCAGGAAAAAGTAGCGGCGCTGGTTCGCGAGAAAAAACTCGAGGGTATTTCGGAAATCCGCGACGAATCTGACCGCGAAGGCATGCGCGTTGTTTTTGAACTGCGCAAAGACGTATCGGCCGAGAAAATCCTCAAAGAGATGTACAAGCACACGCAAATGTCCACCACCTTTGGCGTCATCATGCTGGCGCTGGTCGATGGTGAGCCCAAGGTCTTGTCCATAAAGGAAGTGCTGCAGGAATTTCTCGAATTTCGCCACAATGTGGTACTGCGCCGGACAAAATTTGAGCTGGACAAAGCCGAGCGCCGCGCCCATATTCTTGAAGGGTATATCATTGCCCTCGATAATATTGATGAAGTTATTGCCATTATCAAAAAATCGCGCACGGTGGAAACGGCGCGCGCCAATTTGCGCAAGCGATTCAAACTGTCGGAAATTCAGGCACAGGCCATTCTTGATATGCGGCTGCAGCGCCTCACCGGCCTGGAACGCAAAAAAATTGAAGATGAATACCGCGCCCTGTTGAAATTGATCGAACGTCTGAAAGCCATCCTCGGCAGTAAGTCTCTGCGTATGGAAGTGGTAAAAGATGAACTGATCGAGTTAAAAGAAAAATATGGCGATGCGCGTCGTACACAGATTATTACAAGTAACGCGCAATCCGCTGACATGACTGAGCTGGTGCAGGAAGATGAGTTCATCGTCACCTTGTCTCAACATAATATGGTCAAGAGGATTTCGTTCTCTGATTATGAAAATGACAAGACGATCATCAAACCAAACAGCACCAAAGATTTTGCGCGGTTTTCCATGGTATCGTCCAACAGTCATTTTATTTTGTTCTTTACGAACAAGGGTATCTGTTATCCGCTGCGGACCAGTTTTATTCCGGCGGCCAACGGCAACACGGACGGCGCCTCGTTGAACCGGTTGATCGGCCTGAAAAAAGATGAGACGATCATCAATATGATTGCTGTGCCCAAGTTTGAAGACACGCAATTTATCATGCTCGGCTCGATTGATGGCCAGGTCAAGCGGATTATGTTGTCAACGTTGTCGAAACAAAAGGACGGCAGTGTTGAAGTGATGTCCTTGAAGGATAAAGATCAAGTGATAGCCGCATTTTTGACCGATGGCGATCGCGAGGTCATTATCGGTACGGCGCAGGGTTTGGCCATTCGTTTTTCCGAGCAGGATGTGCGCGATATGGGCCTCGGCGCCGCCGGTGTGCGCGGCGTCACGCTCGCAGAAAGCGACCGCGTCGTCTCGATGGTACCGTTGAAGAAAAAGAACTCGACCATCTTTACCATCACCAGCCTTGGTTTTGGCAAGTGCAGCGCCCTGTCGGAATACAGTACGATCAAGCGCGGCGGCAAAGGCCTCCTCACTTTTAAAGTGTCGGATAAAGTTGGTGAGCTCGTCGGACTTTTGGAAGTGGTCGAAAAAGAACAACTTTTGTTCGTCACGCAAAAAGGTCGGGTCAAACGGGTTCGCGTCACGTCCGTAAAAACCGCGGGACGCGCAACACAAGGGGCACCAATTGTGGCTTTGCCTCAAAATGATCGGCTGGTCTCGGCGCAAATCAAACCAAAAGAGGCTTTTAAAAAATAACGCCGCTTCAACGTGTAAACAACACCACGAATTTTGGGCTGTTGCTGCCCGGGATTCGTGGTTTTTTTATGTAAAAACAAAAGGGGATTGTCGGGTGCCGCTTTAAAACTCGAATCCGGCGGTAAAATAAAATTGCTGCTGGCCACGGTTGGTTTGCCCGTACGCAAAACTGATTGGACCGATGGGCGTTTTAAACGCCAGCTCGCCGCCGTAGCCGCCGAGAAAATCATTTGTCTTGATCTCCTCAATTTTCGCCCACATGGCGCCAAGATCATAGCGTGCTGAAAGATAGGTATCAAACGTCCAGAACCTTGGCAACAGAAATCGGTAATCCAGGCTGAACAGCACCATGTGTTTTCCCCACAATTGATCCTGGCGCAGGCCGAAAAAGGAGTCCTGCCCGCCAAGGCGAAACTGTTCGGAAAACGGCGTGCCGGCGCCGGATGTGCCCCACAGCAGTTTCGGCCGAAACGTGTGGCGCTCGAAATAGGTGGTGTAGGTGGTCAACTGGTTCATCACTTTGTAATACGAGGCATCATCGCCATACATGAGACCGGACGACACTTCGTAATAAAAAATATGATGCTTGCCGGACGACGAAAACGGCACCTCGTCGCGTGTGTCGATGATCGTTTTTAATCCAAGGGTGCTGACCGCCATATTGCCGGTATCAAAGCCAAATCCGTTTTCGGCTTTGATGTTGATATTTTCCGAGCGAATATGCCCGGAGAGCGTACCAAAGCGGCTGATCTGCTGACCCAGTTCAATATTCAGACCACTGTTCTGCCGAACATATTGCCCGATCGGCTTTAAATCCCTGTAGACAATATGTTCGCTTTCAATGTGATGCACATTGAAGCGGCTGGTCAAATAGGATTTGAAAATTTGATCGGCGCGATAATCAACAAACGCCTTAAAATCGCGACCGCCATATTGCACATGAAAGGTTAAATCGTTGCCGGTGCCGAACAGATTTTCGTTGGCAAATTCGGAGAATATTTTTGCTGTTCGCTCCGAATCGTAACGCGCCCCAAACCGAAGCACATGCGCCGGTTTTTCTTTACAATGCAGATGAACCGTATGGTAGATCGATTCGCTGGTGACGCTTAAATTCACCGCGCTGAACAGATCTGTCGCCAAAATATTATCCAGACTTTTTTTCGCTCGTTCAAAACGAAACAGCTCTCCCTTTTTGATATCAAATTCGCGCGCCACGACAAATTCGCGCGTTTTGTTCAAACCGGAAATGTGTACATCCTTGACAAGGCCCTCGAAAATATAAACGTGCGCCGACGAGTCATGTTCGTTAAAATTGATTTTTTCAATTTTGGCGAGAGAAAAGCCCTTTGTTCGGTACATTTTTACAATGCGTTCAACGGCCCGCCGCGTATTGTGACGATGAATCGGCTGGTGCAGCAGTGGCTCAAAGGCTTGTGAAAGAGAATCCGTTGGGAATTGCGAGTTTCCGTAAAAAACCACTGCCCGCAAAATTGGATTAAATGTTATATCAAACTCAAGCACGGTTTGATCCTGCACGGATCGAACCTGCGCTTGGGCATCGAGGATATTTCCGTGATTGTAGATTTTTTCAAGACTTTCATAAATATTGCGGGATGACCATTCTTTCTGATCAAGAGTAATAAAGTGTTCTAGAAAGCTGATGGGCGCGCCAATGACGTTGATCCGGTCAATCCGGAAAGATTGGTCTGTTTCAAGGGAATGCCCTTTTTCCATCGCTGCCTTGATGGCCGGCAGTTGCTCCCGTGTGCGCCGCATGCCTTCGTTGTATAGAAAATCGATTTCATCAAAATTTGTCGACACGATGCGCAGATCCTCAAAACTGATGGCGATATCCGAGGCATCGAGTTGGGCCTGATCATTTTTCTGCTGCATGATCGTCGTGATCTGATCGGCGATTTCCCACGGCGCATTGATGTTCTCGGGTGTTCGCAACGGCGATGTGCTGTCTACCGCAATGACGATATCCGCGCCGGCGTTTCTCGCATCCCCAACCGGGATGTTGTCGACAACGCCGCCGTCTACAAGTATGTAACTGCCATACTCCACCGGACTAAACAACAGGGGAATACCGACAGTGGCGCGCAATGCCTGCGCCAGGTCGCCGCGATCCAGAACAACTTTTTCACCGGAGAGCATGTCCGTCGCAATAATTTTTAACGGGATCCTGAGGTCGCTAAAATTCATGGACTGATAGGTGGCGTTCAGGATCGTCTCCGTGAATGTTCGGTGCAGCATTTGGCCCGGACTATAGGCTTCCGGCACAACCGGGCTGAAACGGTCCATACGAACTTGCAGAATGGCGCGGCCGCGTTTTTCCTTTTCACCCAAAAACATGGATGAACGCTGCGGCGTGTCCGATAAAACGCTCGCCCAATCGGTCTGGCGCGCCAGGTCCATAATCTCGTCCGGGGAATACCCCGAAGCGTACAGACCACCAATGACACCTCCTATACTGGTCCCGACAATGAGATCAACGGGGATATTTTCCTCTTCCAGCACCTTGAGCACACCGACCTGCGCAATGCCACGTATGCCGCCACCGCTTAGCGCCAGAGCAATTTTTGCGCGCTTGACGGATTTTGGCGCCAAAATGGAGATGGCTGTAGGCTTTTCAGTTTCGAAGGCGAGGTGAAACTCATGCTGCACCACATCCTGAGAATGAATGCGCGGGCAACTCATCAAAAGAAAAACGATGATAAAATTGAGGGTATATTTTTGCCAAAAAATTTTTATCTTTACCTCGGTTTTGAACGGTCGAAAAATTAGCAAAGGACGACTACAAAAGCAAGATCAATTCGGTTAAAAATAAATGAAGAGCACTGTTAAACCTGTTATTCTGGCCGGCCTGTTGACCGCCCTGACGGCCATCGGCGCATTTTTAAAGATACCGTTTTATCCGGTGCCTTTTACTCTGCAGACCTTGTTCACCGGCCTGGCCGGTTTGGTATTGTTGCCACGGTGGGCGGTGTTAAGCCAGATTGTCTATTTGCTCATCGGCTTAATTGGATTGCCGGTCTTTGCCAATGGCGGCGGCCCCGGCTATGTATTGCAGCCGACGTTCGGCTACCTTTTAATGTTGCCTGTTTCGGCGCTGCTTATTTCTCGTGTTACTTCGTCGCGGCAGGATGAGTCACTATTAAAAATGACACTTTGGGTATCGCTTTGTTCGCTTGCAGTTTTAGTCGGCGGTGCCGTCTGGCTGTATATGCACCTTCTTTTTATTGTTGAAAAGCCGGTTTCGTTGCTGACCACACTTTATACGGGAATGGTTATTTTTCTCCCCGGAATGATATTAAAAGCATTTCTTGCCGTTTTATTATGGAGGTTGTGGCGAAGTCGAATTTAATCGAAAAAAGTTAAATTTTTATTTGCGAAATTACAAAAATTGCAATATATTGGGCACTGTTGTTCGAGGGCGTAGCTCAGCTAGGTAGAGCAGCGGCCTTTTAAGCCGTCGGTCCTGGGTTCGATTCCCGGCGCCCTCACTCTCCTTTAAAGGCTGTCAGAAGCCTTTTTTCTTTTGCGCCCATAGCTCAATCGGTAGAGCAGCTGACTCTTAATCAGTTGGTTCGGGGTTCGAGTCCCTGTGGGCGCACATTTGCTCACACTCGCAGATTTTCCTTTCGTCCTCGCCCAATTTGTGCTGAACCTTTGACAAAGAATCCACTTTATATTTTTTCGCACAACGTCTTTTGTTTTGTAATTTACAAAAGTTTAACAACAGTATTTAATGCGGAAATGAAATGGAAAACCAAACAATTACAGCGTCGGTCATCATTCCATCCTACAATCAGAAACACGTCATTTTTGATGCGTTGGAATCTGTGCTGCGGCAAAAAACTGACTTTACGTACGAAATTATTGTCGTAGAATCTACCGGAGATGACACGGCGGAACTCATTCGGCAGCGTTACCCGTCCATCAAGGTGATTGAATTGAGCGAACGCGCCTACCCGGGAACGTCGCGGAATCATGCTATTCGTGCGGCGCAAGGCCGCTATCTGGCATTCACGGATACGGATTGTCTTGTGCATGAGCGGTGGCTGCAGAAACTTGTCGATTCGCATCGGCGGGGGTATAAAGTTGTCGGCGGCATGGTGAAAAACGGAACGCCAAAGAGCATTAACGGGACGATCGATTATCTGCTTGAATTTAGCGATCTCATCAAACCCTACGAATCGACGAACAACACTCACTTTGGCACTTGCAATCTCTCTATTGAAAAAGATGTATTTAACGAATACGGACTATTCATTGATCAGGTCAAGGGCAGCGACAGTCTCTATTGTCGCCGCGTGAAAGAAAAAGGGGTCGAGTTGTTTCATCAACCGGAGGCCGTCATCTGGCACCGCAATCGAACTGATTTGAAAAAGATCATTCGGAACCAGCGCGAACTGGGATACGGCGCCGCGATCAATCGATATAAATATAAATTAAAAGGTCTGGTTTTTGTCAAGTATCCGATTCTCATTCCGCTGCTGCCGTTTGCGCGAATTGCTGCCATCGGCAACCGCTTGCTCCGAAACAATAAGTCGGATTTTTTCAAATTCATCCTGCTGCTGCCGACCATATATTATATTCTGCTGAGATATACCGGAGGATTCATCCAGGGCCGCAAAGTCGCGCTGCAAAGATCCTGAAGAAAAAGACCAAAAAATAAAAAAGCTGAAATTCCGGGCGGGCTTCTGGAATTCCAGCTTTTTACGTTTGGAAGGGTAAAATCAGATTGCCTTGTTCAGGCTCTTGATTATATAAAACGGCTTTATAAAAGTCAAGGATTTTTTTAGCGCTCCTGGTATCTGTTGGTGATTGGCATTCTGCGATCTTTGCCAAAGTCGAGCGGCGTAATTTTCACGCCGGGCGCCGCCTGACGTCTCTTGTATTCATTCAGATTGACCAGGCGAGCAATCCGTGCGGTTGTTTCGGCATCGTGGCCGAGCGCGATAATATCCTCCTGGCTTTTTAACTTTTCGACGTACAATTCAAGCAGGGCGTCGAGCTCGTCGTACGGCGGCAGGCTGTCCTCATCTTTTTGATCCGGGCGCAATTCCGCCGACGGGGCCTTGTCAATGATCGCCTTGGGAATGATATCATAGCCGGCAATATAGTTGCGATAATGTGACAGCCGGTACACCATCATTTTGGTGACATCCTTCAACGGCGCAAAGCCGCCGACCATATCGCCATAAATGGTGCAATAGCCAACACTCACCTCGCTTTTATTGCCAGTAGTCAGAGCCAGCCAGTTGAACTTGTTCGATAGCGCCATAACGATATTGCCGCGGATGCGCGCCTGTAAATTTTCTTCGGCAATATCCGCCGGCAAACCGGCAAAAGTTGGTTTGAACAACTCGATGAATTGATCAAATATATTATGAATCTCGAACAGCTGAAAATCAATACTTAAGTTTTTCGCCAACAATGCGGAATCGTCAATGCTTCCCGTGCTGCTAAAATGCGACGGCATGCCAATGCCGTGGACGTTGTCCGCTCCGAGGGCATCCGCAGCCAACGCGGCGACCAGCGCTGAATCAATGCCGCCGCTGAGGCCAAAGACCACCTGCTTGAATCCGTTTTTATGAACGTAATCCCGAATGCCGAGGATCAACGCATTATAAACTTCCTCCTCAAATCCCAAAGGGGAGCGACTACTCGTTTCGATTGGCGCCGTTTGGGCGGCGGCAGCGGGAAAAAGTTCAACGTGATTAATGCTCAGAAATCGGGATACATAGTTTTTTTGAACATCGAGGAAAGCCGGATCATGCCGCATCTGTCGCACAAGGTCCACATTGACATCCTGAATGATCAACTCTTCTTCAAATGCGGCGCCCTGATATGTTACGTTGCCGTTCGGGCCGACGATCAGGCTTTGCCCGTCAAATACCAACTCATCCTGCCCGCCGACAAGATTGCAATAGGCGACAATTGAGCGAGTGGTTGTCGCGCGTGTCTGCATCAGTTTGGTGCGTTCATAGCCTTTGTTGATCGAATACGGTGAGGCAGAAATATTGAGCAGGATGTCCGCGCCACCGACAAACGCCTGCGCTTCAATAACGCCGTCCGGAATCCAAATATCCTCACAAATACTAACACCAATGTTGATACCGTTGAGAGAAACGATGAGCGGCGCATCGCCTGCTTCAAAATAACGCTCTTCATCAAAAACACTGTAATTGGGTAACTGAATTTTATGATAGATCGACATCAAATGTCGATTTTGAACGACCGCGGCGCTGTTGTACAGTTTGTCCTGGCCGTCCACAAATCCGACGATGGCCGTGATGCCATCAACCTGAGAAATTATTTTTTGTAAAATGCGGCGTTGATCCTCAATGAACTTTTTGCGTAATACCAGGTCTTCCGGTGGATAACCGGTTATTGTCAGTTCGGGGAATGCCACCAGTTGGCATCCGGCATGTTGCGCTTTTTTTAAATGATGCAAGATTTTGGCAAGATTTCCGTCCAAATCGCCGACCGTCGGATTGATCTGCGCCAGGGCGATTCGAAGTGACTCGTTGTTCTGCATGTTCTGTTCTCGTTGGTTGAATGACGCGAAAATATAACAAATCCTGCCTTGTGATTCAATGCTAATCAGAGGCCGATATCTTGAACCTATTCGTCTGCAAATCCTGTGAAATTAGGTAAATAATCACAGTTTTAGACAACCATAAGCTCGAACAAATGGATTGACTTTTTGTTCGTTGCTTTGTACATTTTCAGACCTTTGGGGATAGTCTGTCAATGTCCAAACTGGCAGATAATTTTAAAACAGGATTTTCAGTATGAAAACGTATCTCGTGACAGGTGGCGCCGGATTTATCGGCAGCAATTATATCCACTATTTGTTTGAAAAGTATGGCAAAAATGTAAACATAATAAATCTTGATAAATTGACCTATGCCGGCAATCTCGAAAATCTGCGAGATGTTGAGGATAACCCCAATTATCGTTTTGTTAAAGGCGATATTTGCGATGCGGCCGTCGTTGATCCTTTGGTCGAGGAAGCCGATATCGTCGTCAATTTTGCCGCGGAAAGCCATGTCGATCGTTCCATTGGCCGTCCGGATGATTTTATCATGACCGACGTCTATGGCGCCTTTGTGCTACTCGAAGCCGCGCGCAAACACGGCGTTGAAAAGTTTGTGCAAATCAGTACGGATGAGGTCTACGGCAGCATTATAGACGGTTCCTTCAAAGAGACCGATGTGCTCGAACCGTCAAGCCCATATTCGGCCTCAAAAGCCGGCGCGGATCGCTTGGCGTTTTCCTACTTTGTCACCTATAAACTTCCCGTGATTATCACCCGGTGCTCCAATAATTATGGGCCGTATCAATACCCGGAAAAACTCATTCCGTTATTTGTCACCAATGCGCTGGAAGATAAAAGTCTGCCGATTTATGGCGATGGCAAAAATGTGCGCGACTGGATTTATGTTTTAGATCATTGTGATGCCGTGCAATTTCTCATCGACAACGGTGAGCATGGCCAGGTGTACAACATTGGCGGCGGCAATGAGCGCATGAATATCGAGATCACAAATCTCATTCTGAAAACATTGAACAAGCCCGATAGCCTGAAAACCTATGTGGATGATCGGCTTGGTCATGATCGCCGCTATTCGGTTGATACATCCAAAATAGCCGCGCTGGGCTGGACGCCGGGTTATACTTTCGAAGAAGCGATGACATCAACCATCAACTGGTATGTCGATCATCCGGACTGGTGGGGAAAATTGAAAAGCGGTGAATACAAGGAATTTTATAAAGCCAACTATAAAAAAGAACTTTGAGGTCGGAGGACTGTGGTACCATGGGATTGAAGACGCAGCTTGAAGAAAAATCAGCAAAGATTGGTGTAATTGGTTTGGGTTATGTGGGGCTGCCGCTGGCGGTTGAATTTGCCGATAAGGGATTTCATGTTGTCGGCATAGATAACGATCCGAAAAAAATCGACAGCCTCAACAAAGGCGTGAATTATATTGATGACGTTGAGGACCGCAAACTGGAAAAAGTGGTCAGCGCCGGTGTCTTGACCGCGACGACGTCATATGCGAATGTCGCTGATCTGGACGTCATCTATATTTGTGTGCCGACGCCGTTCACGAAAAATAAAGAACCTGATGTGAGTTACATTGAAGCGGCGTCTGAGGGTATTGCCTCGGGGTTGCGAAAAGAGCAACTCATCATTTTAAAGAGCACAACCTTTCCGGACACCACAGAAGGCATTGTGCAGCCGATTCTCGAAAAGACCGGTTTGAAGGTCGGTGAGGATTTTTATCTGGCATTTTCTCCGGAGCGCATTGATCCCGGCAATAAAATATTCACCACGGCCACCACGCCCGTTGTTGTTGGCGGCGTGACGAAAAAATGTACGGAGCTGGCGTGCCTGGTGAACCAGCAGATCATCAACAAGGTTGTGCCGGTCTCTTCGCCAAAAGTGGCCGAGATGGAAAAACTGCTGGAAAATATTTTCCGCAGTGTCAATATAGCACTGGTGAATGAAATGGCGCGGCTCTGTGATCGTATGGGCGGCATCGATATCTGGGAGGTTGTTGAAGCGGCGGCCACCAAACCGTATGGTTTTATGCCGTTTTATCCCGGCCCGGGTATTGGCGGTCACTGTATTTTGATTGATCCCTATTACCTGTCCTGGAAAGCGCGCGAGTATGATTTCCACACGCAATTTATCGAGCTGGCGGCGGAAACCAACGAGAACATGCCGTTTTATGTGCTCGGTCTCATTCGCCGCGCCCTCAGCCATGCTGGCGTGCCGTTTACCGACGCGAAAATTCTGATGCTGGGTTTGGCCTTTAAGAAAAATGTTGATGATACGCGCGAATCGCCGGCCCTGAAAATTATGGAATTCCTCATGCAGCGCGGCGTCGACGCGGATCATATCAGCGTTAATGATCCGTATGTTGAAGCCGTCACTGTCGATGGGCACAGGTTCACGTCCATCGAACTCACGCCGGACAATCTTGGCGCGGCCGACGTGGTCGTCATCACCACGGATCACTCGGACTATGATGCCGCCTATATAGTTGAACACGCAAAGGCCGTTGTCGATACGCGCAATTTGACCAAAAATATTAAAGATGACAAAATTACCAAACTGGGTTCCGGCACCCGATTTTAGAAAGTACCTATGAAAGTAGTCAACGTTGTTGGGGCGCGACCGAATTTTATGAAGATCGCGCCCATTCATCGTCGGATGCAAAATTCGACATTTTTTGATCCCATCCTTCTTCATACCGGCCAGCATTACGATGAAAAAATGTCCACGACGTTTTTTGTAGAGCTGGGCATGCCCGAGCCGGATGTTTATCTCGGCGTCGGCTCCGGCTCGCACGCGGAGCAAACGGCCGCGGTTATGGTCAAGGTTGAACAATTTCTGCTGGCCGAACGCCCGGATCTTTTGATTGTTGTCGGCGATGTCAATTCGACGATCGCGGCATCGTTGGCCGCCGTCAAACTAAATATTCCCGTCGCGCATGTTGAAGCCGGGCTGCGCAGTTTTGACCGCGGCATGCCGGAGGAAATTAATCGAATTCTCACCGACGCCATTGCCGACTATCTTTTTGTCACAGAGCAGGCCGGACTCGACAATCTTGAAAACGAAGGTGTGTCTGATTCGAAAGTGCATTTTGTTGGAAACTGCATGATTGATTCGCTGGTCGAGCATTTGCAAAAGGCGGCGGATTCATCCATTTTGAATGAGTTGGCTGTGCAGGAAAACAGCTACGCGCTGATGACCCTGCATCGGCCCTCGAACGTGGACAACCGCGATGTGATGCAGGGCATTTTTAAGGCGCTCGACAAAATCCAGTCGGATATGCCGATCATTTTTCCGATTCATCCGCGCACAAAAAAAATGCTCGACGCCCTTGGCCTCAACGCCGAGATGGACAGAATGTCAAATATAAAATTGACTGAACCTCTGGGCTATCTGGCTTTTCTGAGGTTAATGAGTCAGGCTAAATTGATTGTCACTGATTCCGGCGGTATTCAGGAAGAGACCACTTTTTTAAAAATTCCCTGCCTGACGCTGCGTGAGAATACGGAACGCCCGATCACAACAACAATCGGCACAAATCAGCTTGTGGGAATGGAACCTGACGCCATCCTCGCTGGTTACACAAAAGCAATGAACGGTTACACAACGAATTCACAAATCCCGCCGTTGTGGGACGGCCTGGCATCCCAACGAATTCTTGATATTCTTGAACGTCTCAACTAAACTGTGGAGTTATACATGCGTCATCTGATTGTGCTGCTCTGTCTGGTTGCACTGTCCTCCTTTGCCCAGGATTTTTCCACTTTACCCAGCCTCAACGATTTGAAAAAGAAAGCCAAGTCATCGCCGCTGCAATTGCCCGAATCGCCGGAGATCGAACATCCGGTCGATGAAAATGTTTACGTCGTTGGGCCCGGCGATGTGCTGACGATTCTTGTTGGCGGCAGTGAGGACCTCGGTGGACAGATTATGATTTCACCGGAAGGGCATCTGTTTATGCCGTCCACCGGCGGTATTCCCGTTGCCGGCAAAACCCTGGCCGAAGCGAAAAAGATGATCATCGAGGCCATGAAATCCTCTGTGCACACGGATGATATTCAGATATCACTATTCCGCATGCGCACGTTTCGCGTCACGGTCAGTGGCGCGGTGAATTATCCCGGCCTGGTTAGTGTCAACGGTATGTCGAGAATGTCGGACGCGATCTTTATGGCCGGTGGTCTGGTTGAAACGCCGCCGCCGTTCCCAAAACCGGTGAATCCGCTGGAACTGCAGCGACAATTGCCCGATCCTGATGATGTTGAGCTGACCAAAGAACAATATGAAGAGTTGAAACAGAACATTGCCTCCAAGCGGAATATTTTCATCAAACGCCGCGACGGCGCCACGCTGCATGCCGACATGCTCAAGTATTCGCTGGCCGGCGATCTGGATGCGAATCCGTATTTGGTTGATGGAGACGTCATCATCGTGCCAACGGTTCAGGACGATATCGCCAAAGTCTCCATTAGCGGCGCCATCCGGACTCCCGGAGAATATGAGTTCGCCAAAGGCGATAAGCTGATCGACCTGCTGGAACTTGGGCATGGTTTTGCCGCCAATGCCGATTCCTCAAAAATTCACATTGCCCGTTTTGTCAATGGCAGCAATCGGGTTGAAGAACTTGTGGTCGAGATTGATTGGTCGAACGCTGCCGGCAGTGCCAAAATTCTGAATATGCCGTTGCAGCCGGATGACCGAATTTTTGTGCGAAATCTTGCCGACTATCGCGAGCGACAGACGGTTGAAATTGATGGCGAAGTTATTTATCCCGGTGATTACGCGCTGCTAAACGAGCCGACGTATTTATCGGAAATCATTGAGATGGCCGGCGGTTTTACCGAGGAGGCCGCTCTTAACGCCGCTTATGTCGTGCGCCGTTCCTATCAGGATCGCAAAGATAACGAATTTGATCGCCTTGAGTATATTCCGGTACGGGATATGGCTCGCAGCGAACGCGTTTATTATCGAGAGCGCAGCCGGGAAATTGAAGGCCTGATCTCAACCGATTTTGTCCAATTGTTTGAAAACGGTGACCAAACGTATGATGTGAAACTGCAGGACGAGGATTTGATTGTTGTGCCGAAAAAAGATTTTTCGGTTTATGTTGTCGGACACGTCAAAAATCCCGGTCTCGTGCCGTTTACGGAAAACCGGCGAGCCAGTTATTATATCAGCGAAGCCGGGGGCTACAATGTTGGCGCGTGGAAGCGGCGCGTGCGCGTGAAAAAAGCCGGCACCGGTGAGATGCTCAGCGCCCGCTCAACCGAGGTTGAAATGGGGGATACCATTGTTGTGCCGGAAAGAATGGAAACTGAAAATCTGGTGCGTGATATAGCAATGATCACTGTCCAATTGGCGACTGTCGTCATGTTGGTGGTTCAAACAAACTGGTACGCCACCCGAGATTCCGGCAATTAATATGGCAACAATCATCGTAAATTTAACAATTATTGTGTTATGATGCTGATGGTTCAAACAATCTGGTATGCTTCGCGAAATTAAAAAAGCCTCGTAAAGAGGCTTTTTTAGGTTCGGGGTGCCGGTGAGTTGGAGCGGATGAGCCGCTTTAACATCCGATCTATCGACTCCATTTCATCCTCCAACGTCGAGTGATTCTTCAAGAGGCCCAAATCATTTGCCAGTAACAACAAATATTCGAGCTCTTGCAGCGCTGTTAATGCCACGCGGTAGTAATGCAATTTGGGCTTTTTGCCTCTTTTATTAAAACCAATGGCAATGTTGGAGGCGATGGCCATAGCCGCCTGGCGAATGTTGACGGCCAGAGATTCGCTTTCTTTTTTCGACAGTTTGGCTTTGTAGAGGTCGATGACGAGTTCATGGGCTTTTTGCCAGACGATGAGGTCGTGGTATGTTTCGACTTTTTGATTGACCATCCAGGACATCCTTTCAATTGTTTGGTTGAATGGGTGTGGGGATTTTCCAAGGATTATTAATGGAACGATGTTTCATCTTGTTTTCTTTCAGGAAACCCATCGTTATGTGGAAAATATTAATTTTACGGCGGAAATGCAATTCAAAACAACGAGTCCTGTGCGCAAGAGTCATCCACTTTTTGTTTTATCATTTTGATAATTAGCGACAGATTCGTTAAATTGCGGCGCTTTAAACGAAAAAGAATTGGAGGAGAAATGGCTCGCAAAAAAGTGAGTCTCATCGGCGTCGGAAAACTGGGCTCGTTTCATTGCAATAATTTATCACAGATGGATGAGGCAGAACTTGTCGGCGTTTTTGATACGAATGAACAACAACGGCTTTTGACCGCGGACAAATTTTCCTGCCGCGCTTTTGCATCCGAGTGGGACGCCATTGAGGCCGCCGATATCGTCGGCGTCATTGTTCCCACCAGTGCCCACGTAGATGTTGTCTGTCATGCCCTGGAAAACGGCAAGCCGGTTTTTGTTGAAAAACCAATCGCCAGCACGATTGCCGAAGCGGAAAAAATTGTTCAACTCGCCGCGTCGAAAGATATTCCGGTTCAGGTTGGCCATATTGAGCGCTTTAATCCGGCCATCCGCGCGCTGGATGCGTTTGATTTGAAACCGCTTTTTATTGAATCGCATCGCCTTGCGCCGTTCGATCCGCGCGGCACAGATGTGGCTGTTATTCTCGATTTGATGATCCATGATATTGACATCATTTTGAGCTTGATAAAAAGTCCGGTCAGCGCTATTCATGCCAACGGTGTTGCTATCGTCTCCGACGAAGTGGATATTGCCAATGCGCGAATCGAGTTTGAAAACGGCGCCGTCGCCAATGTGACCGCCAGCCGAATCTCACAACGCAAAATGCGCAAGATGCGCATCTTCCAGCACGATGCTTACGTCTCGATTGATTTTCTGCTACGCCTGACCGAGCTGTTCCGTCTGGGCGATACCACTGAGCAGAATCTCACGGCCATCAATCTGGGCCAAATTGATAAAGGCAAACACAAACGAAATATCCTCTACGAAAAACCGCCGGTTCCCGAGACCGATGCCATGCAGGCCGAATGGAAGAGCTTTTTCCATGCGATTGATACCAATACAGCGCCGATTGTTTCTGCGGCGGATGGATTAAATGCGCTGAAAGTGGCGATGCAGATTCGAGAAAAAATTCAAAATGACGCTGTTCATACAAATCTGGATTAATTAATGGCTCGAAAAATCATGATCATCGCCGGCGAAGCCTCTGGTGATCTGCATGGCGGAAATCTCGTCAAGGCGCTGCGTCAGCGTGAACCGGATGTTGAGATTTTTGGCGTCGGTGGCGATCGAATGCAGGCTGCGGGAATGCAGTTGTTTTATCATGTGCAAGATTTGGCGTACGTCGGGTTTTCCGAAATCATAAAACATCTGCCGCATTTCTATCGCGTGTTTCATGATCTGGTCGATATTGCCCTGGAGAGCCAACCGGATGTTGTTGTGCTCATTGATTATCCAGGATTCAACCTCCGTATTGGCAAAAAATTAAAATCGCATGGATTCAAGATATTTTATTTTATCGCACCGCAAGTGTGGGCCTGGCACCAGAGCCGCGCCAAAAAGATGGCTTTCTTTATTGATCGTATGGCGGTGATGTTTGATTTTGAGGTTGACTTTTTTTCCAAATACGGCATTGACGCACATCATGTCGGGCATCCTCTGGTTGACGGCTTGAAAACTCAAAAAACGCGCGATCAATTTTTGCATGACTTTAATCTGCGTGCCGATTCTCCGATTCTTGCCCTGTTGCCCGGCAGCCGCAAGCAGGAAATTGAAAATTTGCTCCCTGATATGCTGAAAGCGGCCGATCTGCTCAAACAACAACATCCGCAGTTGCAAATTGCGGTGGGATTAGCCGAAACAATAAAGCGCGATTGGCTTTCTTCATTTCTCGTGACCTATCCCCAAGTTCGCATTGTTACACATGCCACCTATGAATTAATGTCTTATTCCACCGCCGGCATTGTCGCTTCCGGCACGGCAACATTGGAAACGGCGTGCTTTGGACTTCCGTTTGTGTTAATGTATCGCGTATCGCTGCTGTCATTTATCATCGGCAAAAAGGTTGTAAAGATACCGCATATCGGTTTGGTGAATATTGTGGCCAGAGCAGAAATTGTGCGCGAGTTTGTGCAGGACAATATCAAGCCTAATGCTATGGCCGACGAGTTGGAAAAATGTTTGTTTGATGTCGATTACCGGGACAAGCAAAAAGCGCAACTCTCCTTTGTACGAGAAAAACTGGGACAGCCCGGAGCGGCAATAAAAACCGCGAAGCTTGTATTGAAATTAATCGGTGCCAGTCAGCATGAATAAAAAAAAGCAAAAAAAAATTCTATTTTATCTTGCGACAAAATTATCCTGGCTGATGGTTTTAGTCTTTGGACGTCTAGCCCGCATCAAAGCGAAGAATTTTGCCGTTCTACAACAACTGCTGCAATCGGAAAAGAGCGTGATTTATCTGGTATGGCACGGCAGCATGTTATTGCCGGTGTATGTTATGCGTAATAGAAAAATTCTCGCTATGGTGAGTGAGCACGGCGACGGTGAAATTATTGCTCAGGCCATTATGCGTCTCGGGTACGAAACCGTGCGCGGCTCCAGCACAAGGAGCGGCTCAAAGGCGTTGCGTGTGATGATTAAGCGCATAAAAAAAGGAGCTGAATGCACCATTCTGCCGGATGGCCCGCGCGGTCCGCGACATGAGGTAAAGATGGGCGCCATTGTATTGGCGCAGCTTTCCGGCGCCCCTATTATGATCATTTCCTCTGCCGCGCAAAAACCAATTGTATTCAATTCCTGGGATCGATTCACCCTGTGGAAACCGTTTTCAAAATGCTCGATCATTTTTGGCGAACCGATAAGAATCCCACGAAAACTCACGCCGGATGAACTTGAAGAGTGGCGGCTATACGTGCAAAACAGGATGAAAGAGCTGGACGGGGATGCCGATGCGCTGGTTCGATTGTAAATGGCCGGCGCTGTTGTTATGGCCGCTCTCGGTTTTGTACGGGCTCATTGTTTCGCTGCGCAATTTTTGTTATGATGTTGGGATTTTTAAAAGCTATTCTGTTGACAGTTATGTCATTAGCGTCGGCAATATTTCTGTCGGAGGTACGGGCAAAACCCCGACCGTTATTTATCTTGCAAAGACATTTGTCTCCTTGGGAAAACGTGTCGCCATCATAAGCCGGGGATACGGTCGTTCATCAACAGGATCAGTTATCGTTTCGGATGGTGAGAATATTCTTTGTACTGTTGAAAAATCCGGTGATGAACCGTATCTTATTGCGCTTTCATGCCCCGAGGCTGTAGTCCTTGTTGATTCGGATCGAGTTCAGGCGGCTCGTCTTGCCGTCCATAATTTCAATCCAGATGTTATACTATTAGATGATGCTTTTCAACATCGGCGAATTCGCCGAGATTTTGACCTGGTGACGATGCGCCAAGCGTTTCCACTGGGAAACGGATTTTGTCTGCCGGCTGGGCCGCTGCGTGAGCCGAAAAAGTATGTAGCGCGCGCTCATGCTGTACTGATGAACGGAGAAAAAAATCGTATCTCTGAAAAGTTCGGCCCGTTTGTTGCATCAGCACACGTCGCTCAGTATAAACCTGTCGATTTTATCAATAAAAATGGCGAAATATGGTCTTTCCAGCTTGATAAAACAAAGGTTTTTGCTTTCTGTGGTTTGGCTAATCCGAATAGTTTTCGCACCACCTTGAATAAATTAGGTGTGAACCTTGTCGGA
>CAYSNA010000006.1:14748-35504 GCA_964432185.1 uncultured Cytophagia bacterium | reverse complement strand
CGACGCGGTCATTGACGAGTTATTTTGGTCTGTCACTCGGATGAGCCAGGTCTGCGGGCCGTAGGGGCGTAATTGATCATCAAATTGCAAGCTGGTGCGGATGAATCCATCGACGCCGGTCTCATCACCGGGAATGCCGTTATCCGACCACTCGCCGTCGTAAATCCAGCCAAGCCCGTCAACAAGATTTAAATAGTGGATGCGTTCATCATTGGTATCAACGGAATTATTGCCGTTCATATCAACAAAAATTTCACACGCGAGAGAGTTTCCGGATGAGGCAGTGTCGCACGTTAATACAATTTTTGCCGGAACAGACGTGATTGTGTGGCTCGTTGTATTATTGATATAAAGATGAGTGACGGCATGCGCCGCAGTTGAATAAACCAGGAAAAAGAGGAAAAATCCGGATTTTTTCATGGAGCCTCCTTTAAGGGTGTAAGACCATGTTATTCAAGAGTCTAAGATTGTCTTTCAAAACATGGTATCTGCTGTCATTCAAAGTTGCTGGTGTCCATTACACTCCAACGGAAAAAGTATGCACGCCGCTTTATCGCATTTCTTTTGCCGTTATTGTGATGACCATACGCAACTTTAGAGCCAAAAAAGAGGCTAAAATACTCGTTATGGAATTTTTTTTAAAATATCTTTGAGCTGGAAAAAATGGGAGGATTCTTCGAGAAGGCGAGTCGGTTCGCCCGTCATTTTTTTTGCCGTTCTTTCCACCCGTCGCAGGCGGGATGATGTTGAGGCGTGTGTCATGCGGAGCAAGTCAAAACGATGT
Source organism: uncultured Cytophagia bacterium (assembly GCA_964432185.1). GTDB lineage: Bacteria > Zhuqueibacterota > Zhuqueibacteria > Residuimicrobiales > Krinioviventaceae > Kriniovivens. The sequence goes on along the minus strand of CAYSNA010000006.1, from coordinate 34,720 downwards.
GGTTCTTCTTTTTCCAGGCGGCGCATTTTTTTCAACAGGCTTGCCGCCGCGCTTGGATCGTAGCCGGCATCGCGCAAATAGGTCAGGCTAATGACATCCGCTTCTCGTTCCTGTTCTTCAGAATAATCGAGAATGGTGCCACTGGTGCGATAGAGGGACATGATAATGTGATAAGCAATTTCCGGATTATCGCAGATGACCTGCTGCGCCGCAAACGAAAAGCTGTATTTTTCAGCCAGCCGCGCCACGCCGTCACGGTGTGCGATATGCACGATTTCATGCGCAATAACCGCGGCAATTTCATCCGGGCTGTCCGCTTCTTCAAGCAGCCCACGGAAAATATAGATTGTCCCGCCGGGCAAGGACAGATGATTGATGTCCTTTTCGTTAATGATAAACACCGAATAGTCGAGCCCGGGCCAGTGCGACACAGCGCTGATGTGTCGAGCAATGTCGTTGAGAAATTGGTTGAGTTGACTATTGCGAATGATCTCGAGGTGCTTGATCGTGAAGGAATGAAGCTCCTCTCCAAGCCGCAGTTCTTCCTCAATAGTGATGAACTTGAGCGTATCGGTTTCATTGGATTTTGTGCCGGCACATCCGATCCATAAAACAATTAGAAAAAGTGTAAAAAAGATTTTGAAAAAAACTCGCACGTTTACAAACCTGCCATTTCTCGAAATTCTGCTTCCGTCAATATGGTGATGCCGAGCTCGCGCGCCTTGGCCGCTTTGGAGCCGGCATTTTCACCAATAATGACATAATCCGTGTTTTTGCTGACCGAGGATGCCGCGCGCCCGCCAAGGTGGTCCGTAATCGACTCCGCCTCCTTTCGCGACATTGTTTGCAGAGCACCGGTGAAAACCAGCGTTTTGCCATCGAGTATTTTTTCCGTTGATGAATCTTCAAACGGCTTCATCTCGACGCCGCCCAAACGCAGGCGAGCAATCACCGCTCGATTTGCATCTGAAGAAAAAAAGTCGACGACACTTTCTGCCACTTGCGGCCCGATTTCATGCACGGCCATTAACTGTTCTTTGGTCGTCTGTTGCAGCGCCTCAATACTCTTGAAAGCGCGCACAAGAACTTTGGCGACGTGCTCGCCGACGAATCGAATGCCAAGGGCGAACAAAACGCGGTCCAACGATCTGGAGCGGCTCTCCTGGATGGCTTTCATCAAATTATCGGCTGATTTTTCCGCCATCCGTTCCAGATTGGCGATCTGGTCGGTGGTGAGGAAATAAATATCGCCGACGTTTTCAATCAAGCCCTCGTCAACCAGCTGCTCGACGAGTTTTGCGCCGAGACCGTCAATGTCCATCGCGCCTTTGGAGGCAAAATGAAAAATGCGTTCCTTGACCTGCGCAGGACAGGAGAGATTAATGCAACGTTGTGCTGCTTCCCCTTCGAGACGAATCGCCTCGCTGCCGCAGACCGGACAGGTTTTGGGCAGTCTATAAGGCTGCTTTTCTCCGGTTCGTTTTGAGGTGATGACCTTGACGACTTCGGGGATCACATCACCGGCGCGCTGGATGATCACCCAATCACCGATGCGAATGTCTTTGCGGTCGATCTCATCCTGGTTATGCAAGGTGGCGCGACTGACGAGGACGCCGCCAACGTTGATTGGCTGCATCTGCGCCACCGGCGTCAGCACGCCAGTGCGACCGACCTGAACAATGATATCCAATATTTGCGTTGTCTCTTGTTGCGCCGGAAATTTATAGGCAATCGCCCAGCGTGGACTTTTGGTTTTGATGCCAAGCTGATCTTGCAGACGCATGTCATTTACTTTGACAACAACACCATCAATATCATAGGGCAATGTCCGGCGTCGCTCCATCATCTCCTGATGATATTTTTTCACCGCGTCAATGCCCACAACCTTTTGCGTTAGCGGATTGGTCTTTAATCCCAGTGCTTTCAACGTCTGCAACACATCCCACTGCGAGTCGAGGACCAAACCGGAATATTGACCAACGCCATAGCAGTACATATCGAGCGGCCGCGAAGCCGTAATGTTTGGATCAAGTTGCCGAAGCGAACCCGCCGCAGCATTTCGGGGATTGGCAAAGGGTGGCTCGCCATTCTCTTCGCGTTGTCGATTGAGCGCCTGAAAGTCCTCAATGCCAAAAATGACTTCGCCTCGAACGTCCAGACGTGCCGGAAAAAGGCCGTTAGCCGGTCTCAGTTTCAATGGCACGCTTTTGATCGTGCGGATATTTTGCGTCACATTTTCACCAATGCTTCCATCACCGCGGGTTGAGGCGATGGTGAGCAACCCGTTCTCATACACCAGCTCAACGGCCAGGCCATCGAGTTTAGGTTCGCAAACGTAGGTAATAGCATCGGTACGATCAAGCGCCCGCCTGGTTCGTTCATCAAACTCGACAATCTCGTCTTCGTTTAACGAGTTGTCCAGGCTCAACATGGGCACGGCATGGGTGACCGGTTCAAATGCATCGGCGCGCTGACCGCCAACTCGCTGCGTTGGCGAATCAGGCATAATAAACTGCGGAAATTGTTTTTCCAGCGCCGTCAGCTCGTTCATCAACCGGTCATATTCGGCGTCCGATATGTCCGGATCATCCAGAACATAATATCTGTGATTATGATAGTTCAGTTGCTGAACGAGGTGTGAAATTCTTTCCTGGGACATTTTTGCTCTATACCTTGAAACGATTATAACATTGAAAACGACAATCTATGATGTTGTATTGTTCTCAGCCTCAGATTGAAAATGGTGCGTTTGCTTTTTCTGTTTTGAGGCCAAACCGATAAAAACAAGAATCAATCCCGCCGCGATGAACAGAATCGGAAAGATGAATCGGATATAATTAAAAATAAGGAACGAGAGAACGCCAACGCCAAGCAAAATTAAAGCCGCGCTTCGCAAACCTTTGTGTTTTGAGCCCAAAAAGTACATCAAAAAAAGGCCAATGGAAACGGAAAAAATAAAAATGGGCCAGAGCGACGCCATACGAAACCAATCCCCGGAAAAAGTGCAGATGAAAAACGGGATGCTGGAGACGACCAGAATGGCGCCCGGCATCAACAGGCCCGGCAGTTTGCGCGCCGAAACAAAGGCCAGTATAAAACCAAGGCCGAGCAGCAATAAGATGGCCGGCCACATGAGTTTTAAAGTGAATAGTCCGAGCGTTGGTCCGAGAAAAAGGATTCCAAGCACAATGAGCAGAACGCCGATAATGGTTGTTGTTTTCATAAAAAGCCTCACTTTTTGAATAGCGCCTTGATCACATACATGGCAATTTGTGGATTTTCTTTCAGACGCCGCATGACGTATCGGTACCACTGCTCGCCGTAAGGTACATAAACACGCAAACGATGCCCGGCATTCACTAAAATTGACCGCAACTGTTCGTCCACGCCGAGCAGCATTTGGAACTCATAATCCTCCCGTTTTAATCCAAGCTGCTCGATGATGCGCAGCGCATGCCACACAACTTTTTCATCGTGCGTGGCAATACCGACATAACTTTTCATTTTCAGCGCGGTTTCCAGGAGAAAGGCAAAGTTTTCATTAACGAGATGCGGATCCTTGTAAGCAATTTCCCTCGGCTCAATGTAAATGCCTTTGCACAGCCGGAAATTCGCCGGTTTTTGCGCAATGGCGACGAGATCGTCGATGCTGCGCCGCATGTATGCTTGCAGCACGATACCGACGTTGTCAAATTCTGAACGCAAACGCTCAAAAATTTCAATTGTATCACTCGTACAGGTCGAATCCTCCATATCAATTCGAACAAAATTTTTATGTTTTTTTGCCTCTTCAACAATACGTTTGATGTTATTGTACGCCAGTTCGTTGTCGATGAGTAAACCGAGTTGTGTTGGTTTGAGGGAGACGTTGCAGTCCAGTTTTTCCTCCTCAATGGTCCGCAGTACTCGGAGGTATTCTTCCACATAACCATGCGTATCCTCCGCCTTGGTCGTACTCTCACCCAAAACATCCATCGTCGCCATGATGTTTTGCGCATTCAGCATTTTGACCGTGTTCACGGCATCCGATAGCTTGTCGCCGGCAACATATTTTTTTGAAAAAATTCGAACGATGGGTTTGGGCACAACGGGCATGAAAACGATAACAAGCTTGTTAAACCATGTCATAATCATTCCTTTCCCTATGCGTATATGGTTTCCCCTTGAATGATGGTTCGCGTTGCCTCAAAATAACTGATTTTTAAAAGATTGTCAAGTGTAAACAACTTTCACTCACATCGCTGTACCAAACTTTTTATTGATTTTGAACAGCGTAAAAGTTATATTATTCGGATTTTTATTTAAAGGAGGACGCCCTACGTGGGCAAGGTAATAGCAATTGCAAATCAAAAAGGCGGAGTTGGAAAGACAACGACAGCCGTGAATTTGGCGGCCTGTTTGGCTGTGGCGGAATATCCGACGCTCCTCATCGATATGGACCCGCAGGCGAACAGTTGCAGCGGCTTGGGCATTGATGCGCGTAAAATCGACAAAACCGTTTATGATGCGCTCATCAACGAAGAAAAAGTCGAAAACCTTTTGCTCGATACCGAACTTGATTATCTTAAACTGCTGCCGTCCTCGATTAATTTGGTTGGAGCTGAAGTTGAACTGGTCTCCGCCATTTCCAGAGAACATAAATTGGCAAAAGCTCTGGAAGGTATTGTTGATAAATTCAAGTATATCATTATAGATTGTCCGCCCTCTTTGGGTTTGCTCACCATAAACGCATTGACAGCCTCCAATTCCGTCCTCGTGCCCATCCAGTGTGAATATTATGCACTCGAAGGTTTGGGGCAGTTGCTCAATACCATCCGCCTCGTCCAAAAGCATCTCAATAAAAATCTCGAAATCGAAGGTGTCTTGCTGACGATGTACGATGCGCGCCTAAATTTGTCGCGCCAGGTGGCGGCGGATGTGCGCAAATATTTTGACGGCCGCGTGTTCAAATCGGTTGTGGCGCGAAATGTTCGCCTGAGTGAAGCGCCCAGTTTTGGCAAACCGATAATCTTGTACGATGCTGTCTCCAAAGGGACTGAACATTACATGGCTTTGGCTGAGGAAATTATAGAAAATGACGAACAGGAAAGCGCTGGGAAGGGGACTGTCAGCGTTAATACCTGATGTTCCCGCTGAAGAGCCAAAAGATAAAACAGACAGCATACGTTTCATTCGCGTTCGCGATATCGCGCCAAATCCCTTTCAACCGCGCGAAAAATTTGATCCGGTCAAGCTGGAAGAGTTGGCGAATTCCATTGCCGAGAAAGGTGTTGTGCAGCCCATAACCGTGCGCCAGTACGGTGACGGTTATCAACTCATCGCCGGCGAACGGCGTTTCCGCTGCGTCAGCGATTTGGGCATCGCGGAAATTCCAGCTTATATTATGGATATCGATTCCGATGAAGAAATGATGGAACTGGCCATCATTGAAAATATTCATCGTGAGGACCTCAATCCTATCGATATTGCCAACAGCTATGCGCGGTTGATCAAAGAATGCAACTTGACGCAGGAACAGGTGGCGCAAAAAGTCGGTAAAGACCGGGCGACTGTAGCGAATTTTCTGCGATTGCTCAAGTTGCCACGGCCCATTCAGGAGAGCGCGCAAATCGGCGAGTTGTCCATGGGACACGCACGGGCGTTGCTGGCGGTTGAAAAAACCGAAGCGCAGCTCGATTTGTGGAAAAAAATCGTCAAAACCAGCATGTCGGTGCGACAGGTTGAGCAGGCGGTTAAAAAGCTCAATGAAAAACCGGCGCCGAAATTCGATGCGCCGATTACGCAGGTCAGCGCTTATATGGAAGATGCGGAGGACAGGCTCCGCAAACGACTGGCTACCAAAGTCAAAGTAAAGTCTAAGAGCGACGGCGGTATCATCGAAATCAGCTATTACGATCATGATGATCTGGACCGCCTGATAAACACCATCCTTGGTGAATAGAGATTTAGGTATGGCACGAAAAAAAATCAAGAGTCATCGACGGTTCTATCGAGTGCTCGTCATTCCCGATGATAAAGACGAACCAACAGCATTTGATCTGTCGGTCAAGAGTCTTTCTTTTCTAAAGATCCTGGCCGGAATTTTGGCGATACATTTTATTGTTGGAATTGTCTTTTATGTTCGTTATTACAACGTGCAGCAGAAAAACGAAAAGCTGCTGATCGTCAATAAAAAGCTTGAAGATAACATGACGCGGATCAACAAGCTGATGACCGAGTTTCAGGCTTTGGAAATTGATCAAAACAAACTGCGAAATTTGCTCGGTCTGGGCAGCTTGAATGGCCAACCGGCATCGACGGAACTTTTGATACCCGAAGAAAATCTGAGCCTCAATTACCTGCCGGATTATACGCCGGGAACAGAACGGTTGGAGCGTCGTGTCTCCGAGCTGGACAAGTACAACTATTTGTTGAAAAAATCAAACAGCCCGCTGCACGATCACATGAAAAATATTCCGACGTTGCTGCCGGTCGACGGCATCCTCAGCGGCGATTTTGAGTATGACACCAACGAAGGTCCGTCGCAGCATCGCGGCATTGACATTGCCGGCAATATGGGCGATTTGGTTCGAGCTGCTGCCGACGGCGTCGTCATCTTTGCCGGCTGGACTTATGATCTCGGCAACTTGATCATCATCTATCACGGCGATGGCTATTATACTTATTACGGCCACAATCAGCAGCTCCTGAAGGAACGCGGAGCGCTGGTGAAAAAAGGCGAGAATATTTCCATGCTCGGCAACACGGGCATCAGTTCCGCGCCGCACCTTCATTTTGAAATTTGGAAGGACGGCGTCTGTTATGATCCAAAAGATTTTATTTGGGAATTCTCAAATATTTAACCATACAACTTTTTCAAACGGAACAAGGCTATGAAAGCGAGTGAAAAAACGGGTGAATTAAGCACCATACTTGGTAAGGGCTCCGTCTTTGAGGGTAAACTCAACGTCGAACATACACTGCGTATTGATGGAAAATTTACCGGCGATATCATTACAACGGACACGTTGATCGTTGGCAAGGAAGGTAATATCAACGGCAATGTTGAAGCGAAAATGCTCGTCGTCGGCGGCAAGTTGAGCGGCACGGCCAAAATCAAAGATAAAATTGTTTTGGAAACAAAATCAGAGTTTCATGGCGAAATGAGAACGACTCGACTCGTCATCGACGAAGGCGCCATATTTGATGGCCGCTGTTCCATGAAACACGGCGCGGATTCGCCGGTCCAGAAACCAGGCAATCCGCCGAATGTTCAACAAAACAATAATCCGTCACCTTTTAATAAAACGTCGTAGGACGGCTTTGTAATGAGTCATGGCACGATCATCTTCTAACGGAATTGGCCCATATATTGATTTGGGACTGCAGTTTGCTGTGGCCATTGCACTGGGTGTTGGACTTGGATATTTTGCGGATAGCAAGTTAGGAACGTTTCCATTGTTTCTGGTGCTGGGCTTGTTCGTCGGCGCCGTATCCGGTTTTTTGAATATTTATAGAGCAGTATTTCCCAATAAGAAAATGCACAAAAAAAATGAAAACGATGATGAAGGGTGATCGCTCACTAATTTTTACGCTTTTCATCATGATTGCTCTCTTGTTGGGCGCCACAATCCCGCTGATTGTTATGGGATTGTGGAATTGGGCAGTAACAATTGCAGTTGGATTCTTTATCAGTTTCGTCTACATTGTTTTAGCCTATTATACAATTCGTTTTGCCTTTGGAAAATCCGCCAAAACCTTTTATCGCGTTATGTTTGGCGGTATGGCCTTTCGATTTCTGTTTTTCCTGCTCTGTTTGTTTATTGTTTACAAATTGACACCGCTACCGATCACTGGTTTTGTTGTCGCCTTTATGGTGTTCTATGTCATCTTTCAAATTTTTGAAGCCAGGCTGGTTTTGCGGGAAATGAAAAGACAAAAAAGCGCATAATTATGTTTTTGGATGAAACCACACATCACGCCGCAGAACAACACGATGCCGTTGAGCAGGTGGCCGAACACGCTGCGGAACATGGCGCCGGCGGCAGCGATTTTATCATGCACCACATCATGGCGCACAATGTGATAAAACTGCCGACGATTTTTGGCGTCGATATGTCGATCACCAATCACGTGCTGATGATGTTTATCGTCTCTGCACTTCTTATCCTCGCGTTTTGGTGGTCGTTCCGCAAAAAAAAGCTGGTATACTCTGGTCTGGGCAATGCGCTGGAATCGATCGTCGAATATATCTGGAAAGATGCAATCCTCTCCAACCTGGGCAAAGACGGACGCGCTTACGCCCCCTATTTACTCACCGCTTTCTTTTTTATTTTGATCTGTAATCTGATCGGCCTGGTGCCGTTTGGCGCCACAGCGACCGGAAATATTGCCACCACCGCCGGTCTGGCGTTGATGACCCTGGTCGTCGGCCAGTACGCCGGCATTAAAAAATTTGGTGTGATTAAATTTTATAAACATCTGATTCCCGGCGGCCTGCCGGTGTTGATGATCCCGATTATGATTCCGGTCGAAATCATCAGCTTGATGGCCAAGCATATTGCGCTCGCCATTCGACTCTTTGCGAACATGATCGCCGGGCATATTACGCTGTTGGCCATTATGAGCCTGATCTTTATTTTTAAAAGCTGGCTGATCGTTCCATTTCCACTCGTCTTGATGATTTTTGTGGATTTGTTGGAACTGTTAATTGCGCTGATTCAAGCGTATGTCTTTACGACGTTATCCGCTGTATTCATCGGCGCGTCGCTTTCAGAAGAACATTAGACATTGAACATATAACACAACTTTTTTCTTTAGGAGGAAAAATGGAATCTCAAGCATTGGCATTTCTTGCCGCTGGTCTTGGCGCTGCCGGCGTCACCTTTGGAACCGCGTTCGGTATCAGTAAACTTGCCGCCATGGCGATGCAGGGAATTTCCCGTCAGCCTGAAGCCGCCGGCGACATTCGTGGTATTACCATCATTACCGCCGCCATGATCGAAGGTGTAGCCCTGTTGTCCGCCGTTATCTGCTTTATTTTGAGCGTAAAATAAAAATTTAGGTCAAACACATTATGGATCTAATGACTCCCGAAAGCGGGACAATCGTCTGGACGATTATTACGTTTGTTCTGCTGTCGATAATTTTGTACAAAATTGCCTGGAAGCCGATTTTGAGCATGCTCGACGAACGCGAGCAGCGCATCACCGAATCGTTGCAAACCGCCGATCGGGCACGCGCAGAAGCGGAAAAAAAGGCGGATGAACGGCAACAGCTTTTCGAAGAGGCTCGCAAGGAAGCGGATGGTATTATCGCGGCCGCGCGGCAGGCGGCTGATAACGCGCGCCAGGATATCAGCGCGCAATCCAAAAAAGAGGCCGAAAAACTGATTGAACGCGCTAAAAATGAAATCGATTTGAGCCGCGATAAAGTGATGCATGATATGCGCGCGCTGGCAGTGGAATTATCCATGCAGGCCACAGAAAAGCTGATCGGCAAAAAATTAACCCAGGATGATCATGATGCGATGATCCGCGCTGCGATGGATAGAATGGAGCACTTGAATTGAGTTCCCAGGTCGCAAAACGCTACGCAAAAGCATTGTATGAATTGGCCGTCGAAGCGAATCAATATGTCCACGTTCACTTGTCCTTGCACGATTTTGTCGAGCTGATGGAAAAGAATGATCAAATCCGAACGGTATTTTTTTCGCACAATGTCGAGACCAAAATCAAGTTACTCATTCTGGATGAATTGGTGCGCAAGGATACGAACCAGATCTTTTTCAGATTCCTCAAAGTTCTGGTGATGAAAAAGCGCACGCCCGAAATGGCGCAAATTCTCAAAGAGTACGAACGGTTGTATGACATCAAACAAAACCGTCTGGTGGTCAATGTCGAATCGGCTGTGGATTTGGATCAAAAGACAGTCGATGAACTGGAAAACATGACGGCTGACATGTTGAAGAAAAACGTACACGTCAGCGTGAAAAAGAATCCCGATATTCTCGGTGGCCTGATCGTCGAGATGGACGGCACCATCATCGACGCCAGTTTGCGGCGAAAGCTGAAAGAACTGCGCAAATCGCTTGACGCGGCCGCGGCGGCGGTTTGACATCCACTGATATTCAGAAATAGGAAAAACCAATGGAAATTAGACCAGAAGAAATCACATCTGTTCTAAAAGATAAAATTGCACACTTTGGGCATGAGGCGCACCTTGAAGAGGCCGGCCATGTGCTGAATGTTGGCGACGGTATTGCCCGCGTTTATGGTTTGAAAAACATCATGTCCATGGAGCTCGTCGAGTTTCCCAATGATGTTTTTGGCATGGCGTTGAACCTGGAAGAAGATTTCGTCGGCTGCGTGCTGTTCGGCTCGGACAACAAGGTGAGAGAAGGCGACGTGGCCAAACGAACCGGACGCGTGATCGAAACGCCGGTCGGCCCGGAACTTTTGGGTCGTATCGTAGATCCCCTCGGGCGTCCACTGGACGGCAAAGGGCCGATCAAAGCCAAGCAGACGGCGCGCATCGAGCGCAAGGCGCCGGGCGTGGTGGAACGCCAGCCGGTGAAGGAACCGCTGCAAACGGGCATCAAGGCCATTGATACGATGATCCCGATCGGCCGTGGCCAACGCGAGCTGATTATCGGCGACCGCCAGATCGGCAAGACGGCCATTGTTGTCGATACGTTCATCAACCAAAAAGATACCGATGTCTATTGTATTTATGTGGCCATCGGTCAAAAAGCGTCAACAGTGGCGCAGGTCGCCAAAACGCTGGAACGCTATGGCGCTTTGGAAAAAACGATTATCGTCACCGCGCCCGCGGATGCGCCGGCGCCCATGCAGTATATTGCTCCCTATACCGGCGTGACCATGGGCGAATATTTCCGCGACAGCGGTATGCACGCGGTCATCGCTTACGATGATTTATCCAAACACGCGTGGGCGTATCGCCAGATGTCGTTGCTGCTGCGCCGTCCTCCGGGTCGCGAGGCCTATCCCGGCGATGTCTTTTATCTGCACTCCCGTTTGCTGGAGCGCGCGGCAAAATTGTCCGATGATCTTGGCGGCGGTTCTCTCACCGCCCTGCCGATTATCGAAACGCAGGCAGGCGACTTTTCCGCCTACATCCCAACAAATGTGATTTCAATCACGGATGGTCAGATTTATCTCGAACCCAACCTGTTCTACGGCGGTATTCGACCCGCGGTGAATGCCGGTCTGTCCGTCTCCCGCGTCGGCGGCAGCGCGCAGATCAAAGCCATTCGCAAGGTGGCCGGTAGTTTACGACTTGATCTGGCACAATATCGCGAGCTTGAAGCGTTCGCCAAGTTTGGATCCGATCTTGATAAAGCGACGCAAAAACAGTTGAATCGCGGTCAACGTCTTGTTGAACTGTTAAAGCAGCCGCAGTACGCGCCGCTGCCGGTTGAAAAACAGGTGGCCGGTATTTTCCTCGGCACGCGCGGCTTTTTGGATGACGTTTCGGCACAGGACATTGTCAAGGTGGAGACCGAGTTTTACAACTATATGGATTCGCATTCCAATGATGTGCTCAAGGATATTGCGGCGCAAAAAGAGTTGACTGACGATATTGCCGATCGCCTTGAAAAAGCGTGCACAGAATTTTTTCAACGATACAATGCTGCCGAGTAATATATGGCCACACTTCGTGAAATAAAACGGCGCATCGACAGCGTCAAAAGTACACAGCAAATTACCAAGGCGATGAAAATGGTCGCGGCGGCCAAACTGCGTAAAGCTCAGGAAGAACTGAACGCCAATCGGCCCTACTCGGACAAAATTTTTCAGATCATCGGCACCATGTCGCGTCAAGCGGCGGTCAAGGATCATCCCTATTTTGTCAAACACGGCAAGAAAAAAGTTTGCTGTGTTTTTGTGTCGGCTGATCGCGGACTGTGCGGCAGTTTTAATTCCAACTTGATTCGTGTGGTGGAAAACAGAATGGCGGCGATGCAGGATCGCAAAGCCAGTCTCGTCACCATTGGTAAAAAAGGATATGACCATTTTCGACGCCTCGATGATGCGCGGCTGGTCGGCAAATATGTCGATTTTTTTAACAAATTCACGTTTGCCGATGCGGTCAAAATTACCGACGAGTTGATCACTCAATACGAAAAGGGCCGTTTCGATTCGATTTGCGTCATCTATAATAATTTTAATTCGATTGCCAAGCAAAAGATCGTCGTCAAACAATTTTTGCCAATCATTCCGGTCATCAACAAAAATGAGCCGGAACCGGTAGCGACGGTTTTTGAACCGCATCCGGAAAAAATGCTCGACGAACTGTTGCGCACCAGTTTGCACCTCGATATGTACCGAATCCTGTTGGAATCGTTTACCGCCGAGCAAAGCGCCCGCATGACGGCCATGGAAACGGCGTCGGAAAATGCCAATGACATGATCAGAACATTGGTCTTGTATTATAACAAAGCGCGCCAGGCGGCCATCACCACGGAGCTGAACGAAATTGTCAGCGGCGCCGAAGCCTTGAAGGGATAAAAAGTCGCGCCAGGGCGCTGAGACATCCGTTTGTACTTGATCCAAAGCAAGTGCCGCGCGCGAGTTGTATTAACGTGCTAGAGAAAGAAGAGAGTAAACTCCTCAGGAGATGAGTGAATGGAAAATAAAGGTCAAGTTTCCCAGATTATTGGACCTGTCGTTGACGTCAATTTTGAAAACAGCGAACTCCCAAACATCCGCAACGCCCTGTACCTAACGCGCGATGACGGCAACCGGCTTGTTTTGGAAGTAGCGCAACATCTGGGTGAGAATGCTGCCCGTTGTATTGCTATGGATTCGACCGACGGTTTGCAGCGCGGACATGTTGTGGTGGATACCGGCGAGCCGATTTGCGTGCCGGTCGGCAAGGAAACCCTCGGCCGTATGTTTAATATTACCGGCGAACCGATTGATGGTCTCGGTGCTGTCAAGGGGACGGAAAAATGGTCCATCCATCGCGATGCCCCGACGCTTGAAGAACTTGATACCAAAACGGAAATCCTCGAGACCGGCATCAAGGTTATCGATCTTCTCGAACCGTATGCCAAGGGCGGAAAAACCGGTCTGTTTGGCGGCGCCGGCGTTGGCAAAACGGTGCTCATTCAGGAACTCATCAATAATATTGCCATTTACCGCGGCGGTTTTTCCGTATTCGGCGGCGTGGGCGAACGTACCCGTGAAGGCAACGACCTTTACCGCGAATTTCAGGAAACCGGCGTTATCAATATGGAGAATCTCGATCAGTCCAAAGTTGCGCTCGTTTTTGGACAGATGAACGAACCGCCCGGTGCGCGTTTGCGCGTTGGTTTGACGGCGCTGACCTTGTCCGAATATTTTCGCGATGTTGAAAACCGCGACGTGCTGTTGTTCATCGACAACATTTTCCGCTTCACCCAGGCCGGTTCTGAAGTATCGGCACTGCTCGGTCGAATGCCGTCGGCCGTCGGATACCAGCCGAACCTGGCGACCGAGATGGGCCAATTGCAGGAACGCATCACCTCTACGAAAAAAGGATCAATCACCTCGGTGCAGGCCATTTATGTGCCGGCAGACGACTTGACCGATCCGGCGCCGGCCACGGCTTTCAGCCACCTTGACGCCACCACGGTATTGTCCCGTCAGCTCGCCGAACAGAGTATCTACCCGGCGGTTGATCCGCTTGACTCTTCGTCGCGAATTCTTGATCCGAGAATTGTCGGCGAGGATCATTACAACGTCGCGCGCCAGGTTCAACAGGTGTTGCAGAAATACAAAGATTTGCAGGACATTATCGCCATCCTCGGTATGGAAGAATTGTCCGAAGAAGACAAACTGGTCGTCAACCGCGCGCGCCGTATTCAGCGCTTCTTGTCGCAGCCCTTTTTTGTGGCGCAGCAGTTCACCGGCTTTGAAGGCCGTTATGTCAAACTTGAAGAATCGATCCAGGGCTTTAAGGACATTCTTGATGGCAAGCATGATGATCTGCCCGAACAGGCTTTCTGGATGGTTGGTACCATTGAAGAAGCGGTGCACAAAGCTGAAAAGTTACGAAACGTCTAAACCACTTGGGATGGTCTGATGCCGGAAAAGAAATTATTTAAATTGCACATATTGACGCCCAAAGGCACTGTGTTTTCGGACGAGGTCTTTCACGTAAATGCGCCCGGCAAAAGCGGGCGTTTTGGCGTGCTCGTCAACCACGTGCCATCCATGACGCTGCTTGGCGCCGGTTATGTTCAAGTTCAGGCCAAGTCCGGCATTCTGAACTTTGACATCAGCGGCGGCATTGCCGAAGTGAAAAACAATGAAATGACGATTTTGACCAAAAGGGCTGCAAAGACGGCGGCCGCGGAGTAGCAGCCGCTCCTGGTCTCGCCAGGTTGTTGCCTCATTTTGTTTCATCGCCTCTTTTGCCTCATGCCGTGTTTTACCAAAATTCAGCAATTGGACTTTATCGCAAAAATGACTACATTCTGCGGACTTTTCGCACACAGATATGTGCCGGAAAAATCTTATGTCCTTCTCAAGTCGTGGAGCTATCCGGAAATCTAGTATTTGAATGAGAACCTTATGAAAAGAAGCATAACTTTTCAAAAGATCACCTTGTTCTACGCCATCGTGGCGCTGGGCTTGCTGTTTTATTTCAAATATGTTGTCAATCCTGCTCTCTACTTTGCGGCTCAGGAACCCATCTTTTATGGTGATCGTTTTTTCCTCAAAGAATTTCTCTCGCATCCCGGCGGCCTGTTAGAGTATGCAGCGGCACTCCTGTCGCAGTTTTACTATTGGCCCTGGTTCGGATCGCTAACAATCCTTGTCGTTTTTGTCCTGATTTTTCTGCTCTTGTCCAATGTTTTCACTCGTCTGCTAGAACGTCCGCATTTTTTTGTCGCGGCTCTTCCCGTTGCCATTTTATTTTACGCGCATCATAGCTATGTACATCTTTTCGTTGTTGATATGGCGCTGCTGATTGCCCTGGCTGGACTTGCTCTTTATGCATCGCTAAAAACAAACGCGGCGAAACTTTTTTTTGTGCTCCTCATCGGCCCGGTTTTTTATTATGCGGCGGGATCGGCCTTTTTTGTTTTCGCGCTTTATGTGATGTTCTACGAACTTGTGACCACCCGTCACATCGTCTCGCTTGTTTTTTTGCTGGTCTATTCGATCGTCTTGCCGTTTATCGCCCAAACGATTTTATTCGTGCGGCTGACCGATGCGTTTTATGCGCCGGCTTTTCCGGATGCCCGGCTTGTAAGTCTCAACACGCTGCTTTATCTGTCCGTTCCTGTGTTGGTCATTTTAACTTTGGCCATCAAAAAAATTAATCTGAAAATTTTCCAAAAACCGCAATTAACGTTTTGGATGCACAGCGTTGTCGTTTTGGCAATATTTTGTCTCATTCCCATTTTGAATCAAAAAAAATCAGACAAAGTTTTTTATGATATCATCTATCGCTCCCGTATCGGCGATTGGCAAGCCATTTTGAAAAGGGGTGAAAATCCCTATCCCAACAGTCCGCAAGTGACGTCCATTATCAACCGCGCTTTGTATCACACTGGCCAATTGGGTGAAAAGCTGTTCGCCTATCCGCAAGATTTTGGCCTGGGTGGTCTGTTTGTTTTGGATGATGCGCATTTGTCATCGCCGCTCATTCGCAGTGATTTGTATTTTGAACTGGGCCATTTTAATGAGGCCAAACATTGGGCCTACGAAGCGGTATCCGTGACCGGCGAAACGGTGTGGAATCTTCAGCGGCTCGTGGTTGTGCTGTTGATGTATGAGCAAAACGATGCGGCTGCAATCTATTTGAGAAAATTGAACAACTCGATCATCGCCAAAAAATGGGCAAAACGTTTTATGCCCTACGCCACCGGCGAGGCGAACCTGCGGGATGATCCGGACATTGGTCCGCTTTTAGCCTTCAAAGTGCGGGACAACTTTTTGTCCTTTATTAATAATCCGGTGCCCGATCTGTACGAACTGCTGCAGGCCAATTCCCAAAATAAAATGGCGACGGCGTATCTTTTGGCCTCGCTGCTGCTAAACAAAAAACTCGAACAATTTGCCAATCTGATTCAACAATACGGTCATGGGCAAGACGTGCCGCGGCATTATCAGGAGGCGCTGATTTTTTACGCATCACAAACGCCTGAGGCGCCGGTGGCAATTCGACGCTTTATAAATCAACAAACGGCGCACGATTTTCAGGCGTTTCAAAAATCGTTTCAGGCCAACCGGCAAAATAGAAATGCGATGCGAAATGCGCTTGCCGTTCGTTTTGCCGACACATACTGGTATTATCTGCTGTTTCATCAAGGGAGGGATAGTTAAATGTCCCTTAGACAACTCTATCTGCATTCGATTTTGATCCTTTTTCTGGTGTCTCTCATCTCCTGCCGGCAGGAGTTTGTTTTTGAACAGGCCGCTCAAACGGAGCAGCAGGCGAAAATCGATCCCGATTACCAGGATATAACCATCCCGCCCAATATCGCGCCGTTGAATTTTATCATTCAGGAGGATGGCGAGGCTTTTCACGTGAATGTTAGCGGGACGACCCAGTCGATTAATGTGAGCAGCGCGGATGGCGCCATTCGGTTTCCGATGAAAAAATGGAAAAAGTTACTCGACGAAACGAAAGGCGGCATGCTGACCTACAGAATCGCCGTCAAAAAAAATGGCGAATGGCAGCAGTTTAAATCTTTTACCAATCGCGTGGCGCAGGAAAATATTGACAGCCACCTGGCCTATCGGCTCATCAATCCGGCTTTTAAATACTGGAGCAAGATGGGAATTTACCAGCGCAATCTGGAGACTTTTGACGAAAAGCCGATCATCACCAATAAATTGACCGAAGGCAATTGCATGAATTGCCACAATTTTAACTGGAACGATCCGGACAATATGGTTTTTCATATGCGAGCCGGCACAGGTTCGGGCACCTATGTTTCGGTGAATGGCGAATGGAAAAAGGTCAATTTAAAGACTGAGTTCAACAAGGGCGGCGCTTATCCGTCATGGCATCCGGACGGGAAAAAGATTGCCTTTTCGGTCAATTCACTGACGATGTTTTATCACTCGATTGGCGAGAGCCGCGACGTGCTGGATCGAAATTCCGATCTGGTCCTTTATGATGTGGAAACCAACATGATTTCAACCGGGC
This sequence comes from uncultured Cytophagia bacterium, assembly GCA_964432185.1. Lineage (GTDB taxonomy): Bacteria > Zhuqueibacterota > Zhuqueibacteria > Residuimicrobiales > Krinioviventaceae > Kriniovivens. Next base: position 17,572 of record CAYSNA010000006.1, on the reverse strand, counting down.
CGCCAATTGCGGATCCCGAGCGGATTGAAACGTTTCCCGGCTGGTCCGCGGATGGCCGCTATCTCTATTTTGCCGCAGCAAATCCGCTGAACGATTATATCGATCCGAACACGCAGGATTTGGCTTACGATAAAATTCGTTTTGATTTGATGCGCGCCGAGTATGATGCGGCCACGGACACCTGGGGCGCGCTGGAAACCGTCGTGTCGTCCGAGGAATCGGGCAAATCCGCGATTATGCCGCGCCCGTCACCGGATGGAAAATATGTGCTGTTTTCCATGTCGGATTACGGCAGTTTTACCATCTATCATCGACAAAGCGATTTGTATATGCTCGATTCCTCCGGCGACTATAAACGGCTCGATATCAACAGTGATGAGGTGGATAGTTTTCATAGCTGGTCCAGCAACAGCCGCTGGTTTGTCTTTACCAGCAAACGGCGTGATGGCGTGTTCGGCCGCCCCTTCTTTGCTCATATTGATGAGGCTGGCGTAATTTCAAAACCCTTTGTGCTGCCGCAAAAACATCCGAATTTTTACTCGACTTTTTTATTGAATTATAATGTACCTGAATTGGTCAACGGACCGATAAAGGTCAACCCGCAGAAACTGGCAAAAGTAGCGTATGATAATGACAAACTCGTCCGTGCCAAGCTGGATCCGCGTGTGCAACCGAAAAAGAAAATGGACAATGAGGAGATCGATGCATTATATCAAGCGCGCCCCAATGGATAGGACCGCAGCCGCACCGGAGAGGAGAAATACGAGGCGTATGAGACATAGAGCTGTTAACGAATTTGAATATTTCAAGATCTACTCCACTGTACTGGGCGGCAATCAATTGTATATTTCAGCCGCCGTTACGGATAATTCTGTTGATGCGGCAATATCAACGCAAAAAGTGTATGATGAAGTTCTGATGCAACTGAAAGCTGGCGGCTTTGAAATTGTGCATGAGCGCATTTTTGGCAGTCTGGAATTTCAGCAGATCATACTGTCCGCCCGCGCTGAGATTTTTCTTCTTCATCATGCCGATGCGCAGTCGCCATTAACTTTTATTCAAGGGCATCCCGTCAAGACGCGCGGATTGGCCGGCATTCAAATTCGCGCTTTCAAACCAACGGACGAGTCGGATAAGGTCTGGACAATTTACGAAGGTGAAAAACCGGTCGGACGCGGCTGGTCCCGCAATGGTGCGCAATTTTCTATGCTGCAGGATATTTATGGTGATCCGCAACAAAAAGATCGTTACCATGAAGCGTGCGATATGTTTGATCGCGCGCAGCGCATTCTGGCACATGCTGACATGGGATTTCAGAATGTTGTGCGCACCTGGATTTATCTGTCAAAAATACTGGATTGGTACGGCGAGTTTAACCGCGCCCGCAACGCGCGCTTTACCGAGTACGGCATTCTCGGGCATTCGGAAAAAGAGAACACCGAAGCCGAGCAGATTTACATGCCGGCAAGCACCGGGATTTTAGGAGAAAATCCGCATAACGCCGCCGGCACGATGGATGTGCTGGCCGTATCGCCAACGTCGAAAAATATCAGCCTGGCTCACACCACTGGTGTACAGCAAATGTCGCCCTATCGTTACGGCTCGGCGTTTTCCCGCGCCATGACGCTGAAAGAAGAGGATGTCACTCATATTCTGTTGTCCGGCACCGCCTCGATCGATGAACATGGCAAAACCGTCTTTATAAATGATACGGAAAAACAGATCCGCAAAACGTTTGAGGTGGTTGAGGCGTTAATCCAAAAAGAAGGCGCCACGCTGCAGGATATTAATGAGGCGACCGTGTTTTTGAAAAGCGAAAATGATATGGACCTCTACAGACAAATTGCGAAAGAGTTTGGCGTGGCCGACTTGCCTGCGGTTTTTATCATTGCGGATGTTTGCCGCGCGGATCTGCTGTTCGAGATTGACGCAGCCATTGCCTGGTAGATGGAAGTCATTTTATCGTGAACATAAAAAAAGCCTCGACGAATTCGCCGAGGCTTTTTTTTGTTAACCACGTTTTTCCGTTTCAGATGGCGGATTGGCTGATATATCCTTCACGACGAGCGTATTTGTCGAGAATGCGTTGCAGCATTCGACGGCCGCGGAAGAGACGGCTCATGACGGTACCGCTCGGTCGGCCAATAATCTCAGCGATTTCCTTGTACGAAAATCCCTCGATATCCGCCAAAAGTACGACCATTCGGAACTCTTCTGACAATTGTGACAACGCAGAGGTAATGTCGTCGTCAAACAATTCATCATACTTGGATTCATCAAAACCAGTCCATTCGCCAACGCGTTCCGGAGGTTCTTCATTTTCCAAGCCGTAGGCCACTTTATCCAGTTGTACCTGTTGTGGCGTGCGCGCTTTCTTCCGGTACTTGTTGATGAACGTGTTGGTCAGGATTTTAAAAATCCACGCTTTAAAATTGGTTCCCTCTTGAAATTTATCGAAGAATCGATAAGCTCTCAAATACGTATCCTGGACGAGGTCTTCCGCCTCTTCCGTATTACGCGTAAATCGAAGAGCAGTACTGTAGAGCGAATCCATGTACTGAAAAGCGATGGCTTCAAAATCCTTTGTCTTCTGGATATTTTCTGCCACCTAAACCTCCCCCAACATAAAATGTTGGTGTTTGTTTGTTGCAGGGACCAAGGGTAAAACGTCTCCGGGGTAAAATCACCAATTCGAAAACATGATTACAAAAACAGGGTCATTCATGGTTGCAAATTGGTTGATTTCAAACCTCGGTCCTTACATGTCATTCAAGGAACTAACAATATATACTATAAAATCAAAACAATTTCAAGTCATTTTTCT
>CAYSNA010000006.1:0-14738 GCA_964432185.1 uncultured Cytophagia bacterium | reverse complement strand
AAATATGGGCTTTATTCGCCATCTTCAGCGGCGGCTGCCGGCATGCGCGCGCCAAGTTGGGCGTCCAACATGAGAATGCCGTGGCCGCTATCGCCGACATATTTGAATTTATTGACAATATTGTCCATCGTGGCTTCTTCTTCGACCTGCTCGGTGACAAACCAGTCGAGAAATGCCTTGGTGGCGTAATCGTTCTCTTTTAACGCCAACGAGACGAGGTTATGGATGAGGCTGGTGACGTGCTTTTCATGTTCCAGGCCAAGTACGAAAATTTCTCGCGGGCTTTTATAATCAACCGGCGGTTTGTCAATGCCTTCAAGGAGGACACGACCGCCGCGTTCACAAATATAATCGTAAAATTTTTGCGCGTGCGTCGTCTCTTCCAACGCCTGCGCTTTCATGAAATTCGCCATACCTTCCAAACCTTCGTTGTCCAAATAAGCAGCCATGGCAAAGTAATAGTAGGCCGAGTACAACTCTTTGTTGATTTGGTTATTTAGCGCTTTTTCCATTTCTTTTGATAACATGATTCATCTCCTGACGTTAGATTTATTTGTTGATAAAATAAAATCGTGGAGCAAAAAATCAACGAGTTATTTATCTATTTGATTCAGGAAAGAATTTTTTGATTCATTACCTGATAGGTATAATATATAAAATAAAAAGGAAAAAGGCAGGTTATTTTTCTGCCTTTTCAAATTTTCATATTTAAATGGACGAAATGTAAAAAAGTTCCGCCGGTGCCTTATACCCACTCTTCGCGCAGGATATCACCTTGAAGGCTGACGATCATTTTTTTAATGGGGATGGTGCGATGGGCGTGTAGAAGTGCGGTTTGCGCCATATGCAGCAGGCCGCCACAGCACGGCACCTGCATCATCATGACGGTCAGCGTGTTGATGCGCGCATCATCAATCAGCGATATGAGTTTTTCAACGTAAATGTTCTGCCCTTCATCCAGTTTGGGGCAGGCGATGGCCAGAGTTTTTCCCTTGAGATATGCTGAATGGAAATCGCCAAGTGAAAATGCGACGCAATCGGCGGCCAGCAGCACGTCCGCGCCGTGATAATGCGGCGCCATGGGAGAAATCAAATGCATCTGGATCGGCCAATGCGTCAACTGCGATGGCTGCGGGCCGCTCGCCGCAGTAATGGCCGGCCTGTCAAAATTCATCGTCCGCGAACCCGGACATCCACTATGTGCGTGATGTCCTTCTTCCAACGCGGGAACCTCGATCTTTTTTTCCTTCAAAACCTGAACAGCCTGAGCGTAATATTCCGTCTGTCCATGATCCGACAAATGCTTCAGATGCGCTTTAATCGTGTTGGGCCCGGCCGCAATAATATTTTGCATCACCTTGACTTCATCATACGGCTCGGCGTCGCGACTTTCGATGGAAATCGCGCCCTCGGGACATTCGCCAATGCAGGCGCCGAGACCGTCGCACATTAAATCACTCACCAGGCGCGCTTTGCCGTCAATAATTTGCAGTGCCCCTTCCGGGCAGCCCGGCACACATAAACCGCAGCCCGTACACTTTTCTTCATCTATGGTAATTATTTCTCTTTGCATTTCCAGCTCCTTTTTCTACTTTTATCACGGCAATCTATAAAGATGGGCCGCGATGTTCCTTGATCCATATCAAGAAAAATGATTTTAACAAAACATCAGGCCTTTCTAATAACGAAAAAATCACCTCATCAATTTAATGTTGTGGTGTTTTGAATATTGTGGATTGACGCCGTGATTTTAATCAGGAGAATGTATGGACAAGGCAGCCATGCTAAATCAGTTTGGCTATTTTAAGGATATCTCGGATAAAAGCCGACAGATGCTGGCGGATATTTGTCTGTTCAAAACGTATGAAAAAAAGGCGATCCTGTTTCGTGAAGGCGAAAAGGGTTATGCTTTTTTTTATAATATTCATGGCCACGTTCAACTGCACAAAACCACGCCGGACGGAAAAGAGGTGGTTATCAAGGTCATCAAGCCGGGCGAGATGTTTGGCGAAGTGATTTTGTTCGAGTCCAGCATCTATCCGGTCACCGCGGTCGCGCTCAATCGCACCCAGGTTTTTATGCTGCCGAAATATCAGTTCAACTGCCTCCTTGAACGCCCGGATTTTCGCAATGATTTTATTGCCGTGCTCATGCACAAACAACGCTATCTGGCCGATCAGATCAAATATCTCACCACGCATGATGTCGAGGATCGGCTGATTCTTTTTCTCAAAGAGAATTACGGCGAGTCCGAAAAAATTCTGCCGGCCATTTCCAAAAAGGATATGGCCGCGGCCATCGGCACAACGCCGGAGACCTTGTCCAGAATTCTTCTTCGGCTTAAAAATGACAATGTTCTAAGCTGGGATGATAAGTATATAATCGTGAATCCATCGGTGTGGGAGCGGCAGTTTTAATACTCGAATTTTTTAATCTCCATTCTAAAATCAGGTCAGACGAGATTAAAGGGATCTCATTTTAAAATTTGGAAATTTTAAAAAAAGTATGGTTTTCCAAGCAAAAAGCCCCGGCGAACAACCGGGGCTTTGGTCAAAAATATCAAGAAGGGATAATGGTATTAATTTCGAATTCTGGTGGTTCCACCATGTGCTTCTTAACGGCGCATTGGTCCGCGGATCGAATGACGGCGTCTTTATATTTTTCCGGAAAACCGGCCGGTAGATGAATATCCAGCGTTACTTTTTTGATCATGCGCGTGAACGGATCAGTGTCCATCTTTTGGGTGATTTCCAATCCATCTGTGGGCAAGCCGCGTTGTTGACAAAATCCCAACACATATATACCGGCGCACGTGCCGATGGACGCCAAAAACAGCGCAAACGGCGGCGGCGCTGTGCCATCCTGATTGGTGGGTATTTCAAACGGACCGTATTCGGCATTCACGGCCAGGCCGCCGGGAAATTTTACTTTCAAGTTCATTGTTTGTCCTTTTGTTTATCATTCTAAAAACAATTGTACATAAGATGAAGTGCCGCGAAAAAGGATTCACTCCGTTTTTCAGTTGGTTACTTGTTTGCAAATTGTTAACTTTGAATTCAAACGATTCACAAATTTACAGGAGACGCAGATGCGCAGATATGCCCCGATTACGGTAGTTTTGTTAATAATGACGCTGATTATTTCATGTAGCAAAAAGGAAGAGCAACCTATGGAACAAGAAAAAAGCGGACAAGGTCAAGTGCAAAAGTTTGAGCCGTTGACAGATGAGCAGGTGGCGGAACTTTTAACCGAAGCCAAGGCCGCGCAGGGTGAAGAAGAAAATCCAACGGCCGTTTTATCGCAAGAGGAAATTGACGCCATTCTCAACACCGTGGCCACGACGGCAGTCGATCAGGTGGGTGAAAATGAAATTGCCCTTTTGGAGACCACCAAAGGCACGATGGCCATCGCTTTTTATACTGATATTGCGCCGGAACATACGCGCAGTTTCAAGCGTTTAGTGACAAGCGGTTATTACAACGGTACGCGCTTTCATCGCATCATCGATAATTTTATGATTCAGGGCGGCGATATTTTGACGCGCGATGACGATCCGGATAATGACGGCACGGGCGGCCCCGGCTACAATGTGCCGGCGGAATTCAATGGTATTCCGCACGATCTCGGCATTTTGTCGATGGCGCGCGCGCAAAATCCCAATAGCGCCGGATCACAATTTTTCCTGTGCCTGTCGCGCCAGGGAACAGCCGGATTGGATGGTCAGTACACCGTGTTCGGCAAAGTTATCGGCGGCCTCGATGTGCTGAAAACGCTTGGTAAAGTGCCGGTGCGTCTCAGCCGACAGGGCGAAAAGTCCGTACCTGTAGAGCCCGAATATATTTTAAACGCATACATGGTCACTCGTTAAGGATTTATAATGAAAAAAATGTCGGTTCGTCTTTTTTTTCTTTTTCTGCTCCTTCTCGTTTCATTCTCTTTTGCTGAAGACAAGGAAAAATATTGGCTATTTTTCACGGATAAAGGTCCGGCACTCAACAAGGCATCTTTGAATGACCTTGAAGCGCAACTGGACGATCGGGTCAAATGGCGCCGCGCCAAAGTGATGCGTGGCGCTCTGGTTGATGAGACCGATCTGCCCGTCTACCCGGCCTATGTTGACATGCTCGGCGAACGCGGCATTGATATTGTCGTGGCTTCAAAATGGCTAAATGGCGTAAGTGTTTATTTGTCCGAAACGGACGTTCGGGACGTGCAGAATCTGCCGTTCGTGAACAATGTGCAAAAAGTGATGCGCGGAAAAAGAAAACCGATTGTGACGGACGAACCGGAACCACTTTTTAAATTGTCAGAGGATGCGTCGGCTGCGGTCTTGGATTATGGCCAATCCCTCACACAAAATCAGCAAATACGCGTGCCCGAAGTTCATGCGGCCGGTATTACCGGAAAGAATGTCCTTATTGCCGTGATGGATACCGGCTTTAATCTGGAAGCCGATGCCTTTGCTTCTATTGATATTGTCGCCACCTACGATTTCATCAACAATGACGAAAATGTAGATAATGAGGATGGCGATATTTCCTCGCAAAACCGGCATGGCACCAACGTTTTGTCCTTGGTCGGCGGCTATGCGCCGGGTAAATTGATCGGTCCGGCGTTTGACGCGAGTTATTTGCTCGCCAAAACCGAGGATATGCGCAGCGAGACGGAGGTTGAAGAAGATTACTGGATTGCCGCGGCCGAATGGGCCGAGGGCCTCGGCGCCGATATCATCACCACCAGTTTGGGCTATATTGACTGGTACACGTATGATGACATGAACGGCCAGACCGCGCGCATCACCATTGCCGCGGACTTGGCGGTTCAAAAAGGCGTTGTCGTCATTACCTCAGCCGGCAACGAAGGTAACGGCTCGTGGCTTTACGTCACGGCGCCGGCGGACGGTTTTGACGTCATCGCGGTTGGCGCGGTTCATTCCTCCGGTGAAATTGCCGGATTCAGTTCCCGCGGTCCAACGCGCGATGGGCGCATCAAGCCGGAAGTCGTGGCCATGGGCGTCAATTGTTATTTGGCCTATCCATACGGCCAGTATGCTCGCGGCAACGGTACGTCATATTCGGCGCCTCTGGTGGCCGGGACCGCCGCGCTTATCCTGTCAGCGCATCCGCAGTTGACGCCGCGACAAGTTCGCCAGGCGCTCATTCAAACCGCCAGCCAGGTGAACCAGCCGGATAACATTTATGGTTTTGGTTTGATTGATGCCTGGGCAGCGGCTAATTATTGGGGCCCAATCAACGATCCCGCAGAGGACAATAAATTACTCGTCGTTTATCCAAAACCGTTTAGTTATCTTGTACATAGCAAGCTGATTTTTTCGCTTGATCTGGAAGAATATTCCCCCGTGCGGATTGAGCTTTTTAATACAATGGGACAGCGCTGCGGCGCCATCGTCGATACGGTGATGCCCGCGGGTAAAGCGTTGCCGATAAGCTGGGATGGTTCTATTGCCGGACAAAAACTGCCGAGCGGCGTTTATTTTTATCGTCTTCATATTGGTGATTATAAAAAAACAGGACGAGTTACCATTTTACAATAACGATTTTTTTTCGGGAATACCGATCTTTAAAGACCGGCGTCAAACAGAGGAGACATTTCCATTTTTAAACGACCCATTTCTCTGGCCTTGGGCGGTGGTGGTGCACGAGGATTTGCTCACATCGGGGTTTTACGGATTTTAGAGCGTGAGCACATTCCTATTGGTGGAATCGCCGGAACGAGCATGGGCGCTATCGTTGGCGCACTCTATGCGCAATCGCAAAACTCGCACGATGTCGAAAAAAAAATCAAAGAATTCCTGAAATCCCCTCTGTTTGATCCGTCCAACCGGACCAAAATCCCCCAAAAAACAAACTCGATACTGGATTATTTTGCCTCCGAATTGTGCGAGAAACTGAAAGAACAGGAGGCTGCCCGGCAAATGACCGCCTTTATGGATGCCGAGCTGAGCAAAGTTCTGGGTTCGCTGTTCGGCAGTGGAGATATCCGCCAGTGTTCCATCCCGTTTGTATCGGTGGCAACGGATTTGCGCACCGGTGGAGAAATTGTCCTCTCCAAAGGGCCGCTGGCTCGATCCGTGCTCGCCAGCGCCGCCATGCCCGGTTTTGTCTCGCCGATTTCACTTGACGGCTATCTGCTGACCGATGGCGCGGCCACTTCCGCCATACCCGTTCGAGCGGCTCGCGCCATGTGGCCCGGAAACAAAGTGATTGCCGTTGATGTCTCGTCTAGCCTCTCCTCGAATCCACCTCTGGACAATCCAATACACGTCGTCCTGCGCAGCAGCGCTATTACCGGCTCGTGCTACCACGATGAATTAATCAAGCTGGCTGATGTGCTTTTGCAACCCAGCGTCAAACTGTTCGGCTGGAACGAGTTTGCCAATCTTGATGATTTTATCGCCGAAGGCGAACAGGCGGCCATCAGAAAATTACATCAGATTAAAAAAGCAACAAAACGATTTTGATCACTCATGTTGAGGGGATGAATGTGCAGATTTTAAAATGGGGACTCATCGGCTGCGGCGATATTGCCGAACGCCGCGTGGCACCGGCGCTGCGCGACCTGCCGAACTGTCAACTCATGGCCGTCAATCGGCATGACTTTTCAAAGGCCGACTCGTTTGCGAAAAAGTTTGGCGCCCAGAGATCTTTTAAAAAGTGGCAGGAATTAATTGACGATCCGGAGATTGACGCGGTCTACATTGCCACGCCTGTTTACCTGCACGCCGAACAAACCATTGCCGCCGCCCGCGCCGGCAAACATATTTTGTGTGAAAAACCGATGGCTTTGAATTCCAACGACTGTGACGCCATGATCGAGGCGGCCGAAACGTATGGCCGTAAACTCGGTGTCGCCTACTATCGGCATTTTTATCCGGTCATTCGTCGTATCAAAGAATTGATTCGCTTGAATGAAATCGGCACGGTCGTGAGCGTCGATATCAAGGTCTTCAGCTTTTATAATCCCCAACCCGGTGAGCCGAGATATTGGCTGCTCGAGCCGGAAAAGGCCGGCGGCGGCCCGATGATGGATTTTGGCTGTCATCGGATCGAAGTGTTGCTGGATGTGTTCGGCCCGATTAAAAATACGCGTGCTGTTGTAAATCGACGTTTTTTTGAGCGTCAGGTTGAGGATACGGCTACGGCTTTGTTTGAGTTTGACAGCGGCGTACATGGTACACTGTCGGCCTATCACGCCGCATTTGAATCGCGGGATTCGATTGAAATCTATGGAACGACCGGTTCGCTGCTCATCAATAATTTGAATCAGGGAGAGTTGCGCATCCTCACACAAAATGGCGAACGCCTTGAACACTGGCCACCGCATGCCAATCTGCATCTGCCGCTCATCGATGATTTTACCAATGCCGTTTTGGAGGATCGTTTGCCTGGTGTCACCGGCGCGCATGGACGAGCTGTGTCGCAAATTCTTGACGACATTTATCACGCGCATGTCTGAACTCGACCACAATGTGACCGTGCGGACCTCAACGTTCGCCGGCTAGATACCTAAAATAGACAAAACGCCGTTGTCCCGCATTTTCTGTGCGGGCCTTGTTGTTTCTTCAATTTTAATAAAGCCCGGGATAATCACGAGAACAACATGAAAACAAGTATCGTAAACGTCACTGCAGATAATTTATCCGACCATCCGCAAACCATCTGTTTTATCAACCCCAAGCATGACACCTATCACAAAAAAGTCGAATGGCTGCGGGCGCGTTTTAAAGAGGGATTAACCATCAAGCTGCTTTATGTTGAAGGCGAAAAAAGGCCGATCGGTTTTATCGAGTACGTGCCCGGCAAATGGTGCTGGCGTGCGCTGGATGCGACAGGCTACATGGTCATCCACTGCTTGTATACGAACGGCAAAAAATATCAGCACCAGGGTTTGGGAGAACTGCTGCTTCAAGAAGTCGAGACGGATGCAAAACAGAAACGCGGCGTTGCTGTCGTATCCAGCGACAATGCTTTTATGGCCAGGCGAGATATTTTTCTCAAACACGGTTATTCCATCGTCGAGGAATCCGGCAAAGATCAATTGCTTGTCAAGCCATTTGTCGATGGGCCGATGCCGGCCATACGAAATTGGCGCGCGCAACTGGCAACCTACAACGGCCTGCACATCGTCTACTCTCGGCAGTGTCCTTGGGTGCCGCGATTTGTTGAGGAGGCCAGGCCGATCATTGAACAGGAGAATGTGGAGTGTACGGTGACCGAACTTTCAACCGCTCAACAAGCGCAAAACGCGCCGTCGCTTTATGCTGTTTTCAATCTGATTTACGACGGTAAATTGCTGGCTGATCGCTACATTTCGACAACCCGGTTTTTAAATATTTTAAAAAAAGAAATTCGCTAAAAATCCGATAATGAATAATGATGACGCCGTCGGTTACAACAGCCGTTGTTTTCCACGGAAAGTTTCCACGCTTCATTTGCGTTATTGATAAAGAATTTGTGTGAGTGTAATTTCTTTGGCAGATGAAATCATAAAAAAACCGCTCAAACCTTAGGTTGATTGGTGATGTGTTGATGGTTGCGCTCTCTGTTTTTATGACCATCGATTATACCCAACTGATCCGGGCCGGTGATGAATCGATCCGAAAGTCGTCTTGACCATCTGGATTCTGTCCGTTTTTGGCGGGAGCATCACATTTACTCTTGGTGTGAAAAAGTATCGACAAAAACGTCCATTAACTGTGTGAATATAACCATCTCAAAAATCCTGTGGAGGGATATGTGACAACCTTGCAAATTAACAACATTCACAAATCGTACGGTGATGTGCACGCGGTGAACGATTTGAGCCTGAGTATCAGCAAAGGGCAAATTTTTGGTTTGCTCGGTCCGAACGGCGCCGGCAAAACCACAACGATCCGGATGATTATGGACATCATCAAACCGGATTCCGGCAGCATTGAAATTCTGGGTGAAAAGAACTCGCGCAACGTTCGAAACCTCATCGGCTATTTGCCCGAAGAGCGTGGGCTGTACAAAAAAATGCTCGTCCGCGATGTCATCCAGTTTTTCGCTGAAATTAAAGGGCTGCCGAAAAAAGATGTGCCGGATCGCGCTTACGACTGGCTCGAACGGCTGGAGCTGGTCGAGTGGAAGGAGAAAAAGGTCGAAGAACTGTCACGCGGTATGCAGCAAAAATTACAGTTTATCTGCACCATCATCCACGAGCCCCAGATTTTAATTCTCGATGAACCATTCACCGGTCTCGACCCGGTGAATACCAATTTGATGAAAGATGTCATTCTCGATCTCAAAAACAACGGCGCCACCATCATTTTTTCCACCCATTTGATGGAGCAGGTTGAAAAGCTGTGCGAGGCGATTTGTCTCATCAACAAAGGCACGAGCGTTCTCAAAGGTTCGCTCTCCGGAATCAAAAGTCAGTTTGGCAAAAATCGCATCCGTATGCGTTACGACGGCATCGCCACTTTTCTTGACGATAAATCTCTTGTTGCATCACACGATAATTACGGCAAGTATGTTGAGTTGAGCGCGGCGGAGGGCGTGTCGTCGCAGCAGATTCTCGAAAAAGCCATTCAACAAGTTACGGTGGATCATTTTGAAATTGCCGAGCCGTCACTGAATGAAATTTTTATCAACGTTGTCGGAAAAGGAGGCAAGGCATGAAAGTGTTCAGCATTATCAAACGGGAATATGTGACAGGCGTCAAGACCAAGGGCTTTTTGATCGGCACGTTTTTGCTGCCGGTGATGATGTTTGCCATGATGATGCTGCCGGCGTTTTTTATGTCGCGCGCCGGAAAAACAGCGCAGGATAAAATCGCCATTATTGACTCAACCAATCGCCTTGGCGACAGACTGCTGGCCTCGTTTGCCGAGGCCAAAAACAGCAAGGGTGAGCCACGTTTTTCAACCCAATTGATTGAAAAAACAAGTGATCTGGAAACCATAAAAAGTGAATTGAATGCTCTTGTGGGCAGCGGCGAGTTAAACGCCTACATTTTTATTCCGCCGGAGATTTTTGAAAATAATAATTTTGAAATGCATGCGAAAAATATCGGTAATTTTGAGTTTGTTGATCGGGTTCGAGGCGTTGTCAGCCATAGCGTTCGAACCATGCGCCTTGAAGGATCCGGCCTGGATGTCAAGGAAGTTGAAAAACTCAATGCGTGGGTCAATGTCACGACATTCAAAGTGGGTGAGGAAGGCAGCACCGAACAACGTTCCGAGGTGTCGTTTCTCTACTCACTGCTGATGGGTTTGGTTTTGTACATGATGCTGCTGTTGTACGGGCAGTTTGTCGTGCGCGCCATCATCGAGGATAAAAACTCGCGTGTCATTGAAGTAATTATTTCGTCGGTCAAGCCGTCGCAATTTATGGCCGGCAAAGTCATTGGCATCGGCGCGATCGGCTTGACGCAATTTCTCATCTGGATCGCCACATTTTTAATCATCGGCGCCTATGGCTTGACCGTCGCGCAGATTTTTTCCCCGGATCTGTCCAAATTGCCGATCCCGGAGGTCTCCAACATGGTGTTGGCCGGTTTTTGCATCTACTTTTTACTGGGTTACTTTTTTTATGCGGCTATCGGCGCGGCCATTGGCAGCATGGTCAACTCGGACAGCGAAGCGCAAAGCTTTCAGTGGATCATGGTTTTTCCGATCATCATTTCATTCTTTTTAATGTTTGCCATCAATAATTCGCCGGACAGTTTGTTTGCCACCATCATGTCGTTCATTCCATTTTTTACACCGATTCTCATGTTCGCTCGCATCCTGAACGAAGCCGTGCCCTTGTGGCAAATCGGCTTGAGTGTCGTCACCATGGGATTGTCGGTCTGGGGCATGATCTGGGTGTCGGGCCGCATTTTCCGCATCGGCGTGTTGATGTATGGCAAAAAACCGACATTGCCTGAATTGTTAAAATGGATTAAATATTCGTAAAAAGATACTTTGAACGAATTGAAGACTTGATCGGCGTCTCGAATTTTTGTATGATTCAAGAAAGCGAAAAACCGCCAGGCCCGCAAAAAGCGCAGGAAAGTGGACATCAATAAAATGTTCTACGCTTTTCAGCGAGTTTGGCGGTTTGTTATTGTGTCACTTGTAAATTGAAATTGACGGTCTTGCTGTCCATTTTATTCTGGCATAGGTATGAAGAAACTCGTCTACACATTTTTGATCGTTCATTTTCTCATCAATTCCATTTTAGCTCAAGATGTTGATCGTCTTCAGCTCGGTTTGAAACAACTGGAATCCGGCGAGCTGCAAAAAGCCGCGCAGACGTTTCAATCCATTGTGGATGTGGACAAAAAGAACGCGCAAGCCTGGTGCGGTCTGGGCCGGGCGCTCGATGGTCTTGAGCCCGGCAGCGCCGATGCGGAACGCGCCCTGAATCGCGCGCTCTGGTATGACCGGCGCTACGGGGAAGCCTATTATTATTTGGCTGTTCTGTGGACGCATCGTCCCAACCGCCACCGCGAGGCCATTGAACAATTGAAACTCGCCGTGCATTTTTCGCCACATTTGATCGATGCGTGGCTACTGCTCGGCTATCTGCATGAGGAAAATGCCAATGAAAAACCGGCGGTGTTGATGTACTCGGACGCCTTGCTGAAAAATCCGCACGAAAAATCGCTTTATAACAATTTTCTGCGCACGGCATTTGATTATCAATATGAAAATCTTGCGATCAAGACGTTGAGTAAATTTGCCGAGGTCAGTGATGAACCCGGGCGAATCACAGTTGATTTGGCTGATGCATATCGCCGATCCGGCGATGTCAAACGGGCGGCCGAATTTTTTGATGAGATCGAATCCGCCGGATTGAAAGTGCCGCAAAGTCATGCCAATCTCATCAAGGCGCGAGTATTTTTTGATTTACAACTTGATGACCAGGGCAGCGACTCGTATTGGGCGGCGGTAAACGCCATCAGCGACAGCGCCGATCGCAAAGAGTTTTATGATGACGTTTGCTTTATTTTGCAGAATGACGAGTATGATCAGCACGTCTCGACCCCAATCGACAGTTTGCCGACGTTTTATCAGCGTCTGTGGCGATCACGCGATCCCAACCTGGCAACGCTTTTAAATGAGCGCCTTGCGGAACATTATCGACGGTTGAGTTGGGCGGAACAATCGTGGCGTCGTTCTCCGGTTGGCTATAAACACAGCATTACCATTCACAAACGAACCACCGAAGGCGGCCAACCGCTTTCGGCGGTCAAAGAAGTTGATGACGCGCTTGGACACGGTTTGGCTACGTTTCGCGAGGATAATCTTATTGGCGATGAATTCATTCAGGCCGCCTTTTTCCCCAAAGCGCTGCCGCGCGATCGCACGCTGGATGATATGGCCGTCGTCTATATTCGGCACGGCGAACCGACGCGAGAGGTGATGCCGAATTTCAGCGGCGGCGGCAATAACAAAACATGGGTGTATGAAAAGAACGAAAAACATCCGCGCATGATTTTTCATTTTCAACGGATCGGCGAACATACGGGGTGGGTGCTCGAGGCGGTGCCGGGCAATACGGAAAATCTGGAACAACTGCATGGCCGATATGCTGAGCTTCAGGATTTGGAAACCGACGAGCTGCGCCTATCATCGCAGGCGCGCGCCTGGGCCAACGACATTGTGCGGGAAAATATCACTTTTCTCGAACAGGCCATGACATCCGAAACCTCGGATTATGAAATTCCCGAAAGACCGATTGATGTGCCGTATCAATATCTCGCGTTTAAAGGCGAGGACAAAAGCGAGGTCGAATTGTTCTATCTCATCCACGGCAGCACCATTGATATGGATTCGACCGAACACAAGGTGGATGTGGATGAGTTCATGTGCATTCATAATGATAAATGGGATGAGGTGGCGCGGCATAATAGAAGGGTGCAACAAACGGCGAATCTCTCGCCGCAGCAATGGAGCGGTTCCGGTTTTGTGATACGCGAATCCTTTCCACTGGCGTCGGGCAACTATTTCACCGAATTTCAAGCCGTGGACAATATCGGCATCAAACGCGCTATCCATAAAGACAGTCTGTACGTCCCGGATTATCACAGCGATCAATTGATGTTAAGTGATGTGATCCTTTCGAGTGAAATCGATGAATCGCTATCGTCGCCGTTTGAACGCAAAGGCGTGCCGCTCAATCCGCACATGTTTTATGCGTTTGATCCGAACGGCTTTGTCGGCGTTTATTTTGAAATTTATAATTTGCAGTCTGATGCTTCCGGCAAGACCAACTATGAGGTATCGTTTACGGTTCAGAGCACCGATGTCAAAACTCAAAGTCGGAACAACACCATTTTGGGTTTTGTGAAAAATCTATTTATGGATAAACGACAAGTGACCACGCGATTTGAGAGTGAAGGTCGAACAGCGGATGATTACTTGTATATGAATCTGCAGTTTCCGGATCGTGCCGCCGGCCGTTACGAATTGATCATTCGGATGAAAGATATGCAGAGCGGCCAGGTCACATCCACGCAAACGCAGATTACGTTGTTGTAGAACAACCTGTCATCGCGAGCTGATTCTCGTTTTTTGAGAATCTGCGTGGCGATCTCCCGAAGAGTAGGTGCCCTTTTCAAAAAGATTGCTTCACTCTCCCGCTTTGCGGGATCGTTCGCAATGACTTATTGACAAAACTTGTCCAGCATTTTTTTAATGTGCGCATTCACCATCGCGCACTTCTTCATTCCCTCCAAAATCTCCTCGCGTGATTGGATGAATGGTCCATCCACCAGCTCATCCGCACAGTTGGCCAGCATGGCCTTGACATTGTCCTCTTTCACCTCCAGATGAAATTGAAACGCCAGCACATTCTCGCCCACCTGGAACGCCTGGTTGTGGCAAATCGCACTTTGGGCGAGTCGAACGGCGCCGGGCGGCAGATCGTAGGTATCGGCGTGCCAGTGAAAAACCTCCAGGGTTTTGGGCATATGATTGGTGTAGTCGTTTTCCAACGCGACATCCGTCCATTCAATGGGAAACCAGCCGATTTCTTTGTGCGCATTCGGATACACGGATACGCCCAACACATCCGCCAAAAATTGCGAGCCGAGACAAATGCCGATGATTTTTTTCTCCGCGTCAATAGCCGATTTGATGAATTCTTTTTCCGCCCGCATCCATGAATAGATATCATCATCATTCGCCCCCATGGCGCCGCCCATGACGACGAGCAGATCAAAATCGTCCAGGTCCGGCAGCGGATCATTTTTGTAGAGATGAGAACTGCTCACATCATAAGCATGATCATATGCCCAGTCCAATATGCAGCCGGGATTTTCAAATGGGACATGTTGAAGGTAGTGAAGTCGCATGTTCTCTCCCGCATGTGGAATTTTTTAATTATTCGTATTCGATAAAAGTTGATTTATCTTTTGCCAGATTTTATCATAATGGCTGCCCTGCCAATAAATTCGATGACAACCGGTGCAGCGCCAAAAGTTTTCATATCGCGCCATCACTTTGGGCAGCAGTTGGTCAGCGATTAGTTTTTTTTCAATGGATTCGATTGGTGCGTTGCACACCGTGCATCGAGAAAATGGATTGGCTTGATGCGTCAAATCAAACCGCTTTAAAACTTCAGCCGTTTGCTCCATGGCCAACCGCGAGCGTACGCAATAGCCGTGCGTTACCGAACGGTGTTTGAGAATGCCGCGGTCGCAGGTTAATATTATTCGATGTTCCCTTATGGATATATCTATAATCTCATCGTCATCGAAATCATTTT
>CAYSNA010000005.1:0-35936 GCA_964432185.1 uncultured Cytophagia bacterium | reverse complement strand
CTCTCTGGTTTTTACCGGCGATATAAAATCGCCCGAGATGATGAAAAAAATTGAACATTATGGTCTTCTCCTGGAAAGCTTTCCGCAGGTTGGCAAGACCATTTCCATCGCCCATGTTATCAAACAAATGAGCCGGGCGCTGAATGATTCCAGCGACGTGTGGTACGACAAAATTCCGGACGACCGAAATGCCATCGCGCAATATTTTGAACTCTATGCCATGAGCGGCGAACCGGATGATTTAGAAAATCAGGTTGATTTTACTTATAAGAATGCGCAACTTGTCGCGCGCATTAAAAGTTTGAGTACGCAACAATTGTATGATCTGGAAGACAAGCTGGAACAATTACAAGCGGCGGACGTTTCCATCTCGCGCATCGGCGGTTTTGCGCTTATCTTTTCACAGCTTGCGCATTTGATGATGAAAGGGCAAATTCTATCGCTCTTTCTGGCGCTCGGTTTGGTGACAATTTTGTTGATGTTGTTGTTCCGGTCGTTCTGGGCCGGCATCATGTCTGGCATTCCGCTCGCCGCCGCCATCATCGTTTTGTTTGGGCTGATGGGCTATTTCGGCATTACGCTGAATATCGCCACGACCATGTTGTCATCCATCATGATCGGCGTTGGTATTGATTATACCATTCATTTTTTGTGGCGCTACAAAGAGGAACGCGCCCGGGGTCTGGATGCGGAGAGTGCCGTCAAACGCACCATCACCACAACCGGTCGCGGCATCACCTTTAACGCGCTGTCCGTTATTGTCGGATTTTCCGTTTTGCTGCTGTCCAATTTTACGCCGATTCGCTTTTTCGGTTTTTTGGTGTTCGTGTCCATTTTGGCGTGTCTTGTTGGCGCCATGGTGCTGATTCCGGCCATTGCGCTGGTTTTTAAACCCAAGTTTTTGCAGGCCGACAACTAACCGCAAAAAGCGTCAACAGAAAACCGTACTGGACAGCTCTCGTGTCCATCGACTTAATTTTTATTCTCGATAACCAAAGGAGTAAAAAAATGAAATTTGTTTTTCCTTTCATTCTGTTGCTGAGTGTGAACCTTGTCGCCCAGGATCTCACGCCGCAGGAGATCATCCGCAAAAGCGAAAATGTCGTCAAACTGCCGGCCTCCGAAGCGGTATCGACGTTGACGATTATGGATGCCAAGGGCCGCGAACGTGTGCGCAAAACGGCTCAGGTGACCAAGCTGTACGACAACGGTAAAACGGAAAAACGCCTCGTGCGTTTTTTGGAACCGGCCGATGTGAAAGGCACGGGATTGTTGTCCATTGACTATACGGATCAGGATGACGACATGTGGCTTTACATGCCGGCATTGCGTAAAACGCGACGGATCGTCAGTTCGGAAAAATCGAAAAGTTTTATGGGATCGGAATTCTCCTACGCTGATATGACGCCGCCGAACCTGGAGGATTTCACCTACACGATGCTGCCGGAGGAAAATGTCAACGGCGAACCGTGTTTTGTGATCGAATCGATCCCGGTTGATGAGGATATCGCCGATGAGAACGGTTTTTCCAAGCGCATTTTGTATATCAGTAAAAATGATTTTGTCATTCGAAAAAGCGTTTACTATGATTTGGATGGCGACTTGTGGAAAGAATTGATGGTCGGCAGGGTCGAGATGGTTGATGCCGCGAACAAGTTGTTTCGTCCAATGAATATGACCATGGAAAACAAACAGAATGATCGCAAGTCAATCATGATGGTTGAGAAACTTCAAGTGAGCACGACCATCAGTGATGACTATTTTACCACGCGATACCTCGAACGCGAATAAAAATGATGGCGGTTCGACTCCATCGGACCGCCATTGTTCCTGCCTTTGCGCTCACCGAAAATCTTGCTGACTGACCGTCCTGTTTGAAAATCTCTTGATCATTTCCATTCCAGCACTTACCTTTTAAGAGTATTGATATTGGGAGAGTGAGTGATGAATGAAATCCGTTTTAAGCTGAACGGCGCGCCGGTTTCCGTCCAGGATGGAGACCGACCATTGTTGTGGGTGCTGCGCTCCGATTTTGAATTAACCGGCGCCAAATATGGCTGCGGTGAAGGCCTGTGCGGCGCCTGTACGGTGCTGGTGGATAACAAGGCCGAGCGATCCTGCCAACTGACTGTCAAGGATGTTGCGGGGAAGAACGTTTTCACCATTGAGGGCCTGGCCGACGGCGATCATCTGCATCCCGTGCAACAGGCGTTCATTGAGCACGACGCGCTGCAATGCGGATTTTGCACTCCCGGCATGATCCTGAACGCTGTCAGTCTGTTGCATGACAATCCGCATCCCACTGAAAAAGAAATTATTGCCGGTATGGAGGACAACCTCTGCCGCTGCGGCGCGCACGGCCAGATCATCCAGGCCATTCAATCGGTTGCCAAAACCATGGGAGGTGCGCGATGAATGATTTTTCCTTTCAATACGATCCCGATGATATTGGACAAGGTTTACCCAATCGCCGCGACTTTCTCAAATCCGTCGGCGGCAGCCTCACGATTCTGTTTCTTATTGGTTCACGAGCGGCCACCGCGCAGCGCGGCGGAGAGTACCCCGAGGATGTCAATGCCTATCTGAAAATTCTGGCTGATGGACGCATCACCTGTTTCACCGGCAAAATTGAAATGGGCCAGGGCATCATCACGTCACTCGCGCAAATGATTGCCGATGAGCTCGAGGTGGCTTACGAATCGATTGATATGGTGATGGGCGATACCGATTTGTGCCCGTTCGACGGCGGCACAGTGGGATCGCGTACGACAAAATATTTCGGTCCGGCGCTGCGGCAGGCGGGCGCTTCTGCCAAAGCCATTTTACTCAGCATGGCGGCAGAAAAGCTGGGGGACGATGTAAATCAGCTTGTTGTGGCACATGGTGTTGTGTCGAGAAAAAATAATCCGGCCGAAAAAATCTCATATGCCGAGCTGGTCATGGGGCACAGCATCACGCACCGCATTGACAACAGCCCTGAGCCGGAACACTTTGCACTTCATCGTGTTGCCGGCCAATCGTTGAAGCGGTCCGATGCTCTTGCCAAGGTCATTGGCGCGGCACAATTTGCCGGCGATATTTTACTGCCGAACATGCTCTACGCCAAAGTGCTGCGTCCTTCGGCGCACGGCGCGGTGCTGCACTCGGTTGATACCTCTGCCGCGAAAAACACACCCGGCGTGCAGGTGATTGAGGAGAGCGATTTTGTCGCGCTGTTGTCGGAAAAACCGGATCTCACCGATACCGCGTTTTCGCTCATTCGTAGCCAATTTGACGAACCATCGGATGCGCGAAATAACGAGACGATTGTTGATTTTCTTGAAAAATCAGCAACCTCCGAGCGCGTCGTGACGGAAAATGGCGATGTTGACAAGGGCCGACAGATGAGCAAATCGATTGTAAGCGCCTCGTATTACAATCACTATGTCGCGCACGCGCCGCTGGAAACGCACACGGCGGTTGCGGATGTCCACGGCGACAAAGCCACATTATGGGTTTCAACACAAACGCCGTTTCGTATCAAGCCTGAGGTGGCGACCACATTGGGGATTCCGGAAGATAATGTGCGCATCATTACGCCGTTTGTCGGTGGTGGATTTGGCGGTAAAAAATCGGGCCAATTCATCCACGATGCGGCGCGATTGTCTCAACGCACAGGCCGCCCCGTTCAGGTGATGCTCACCCGCAAGGAGGAGTTCTTTTTCGATACCTTTCGGCCGGCGGCGGTCATTCACGCTGAAACCGGTTTGGACGACAACGGCCGCATGACCTTTTGGCATTTTGCGCATCTTTTTCCCGGCACGCGCAGCTCGGAACCGATTTACCATATTCCGCATTTTCGCGTGCTTTCCAAGAGCACGGACCGCGGTGAGGAGAGCGCGCATCCGTTCGGCACCGGCGCCTGGCGCGGTCCCGGTTCGAATACCAATGTTTTCGCCATGGAATCGCACGTTGATGTGATGGCGCACAAGAGCGGTATCGATCCGCTTTCCTTTCGATTTAAAAACTTGACGGACCAAAGAATGATTCGTGTCCTTAAAGCCGCCGCCGATACTTTTGGTTTTTCTTTTTCACCCGGGCCAAGCGGCAAGGGCTACGGCATCGCCTGCACCAACTATCTCAACACCTACGTGGCGACTATCGCGCAGGTTGAGGTGGACAGGCAAACCGGCCGCGTGCAGGTGAAGCGCATCGTTTGCGCGCAGGATATGGGCGAGGTGATCAATCCGCATGGCGCAAAATTGCAGATTGAGGGCGGACTAATCATGGGGCTTGGTTACTGTTTGAGCGAGGAAATTGAATTTTCCGGTGGACGCGTCTTGACGGAAAATTTTGATACGTACGAGATTAGCAAATTTTCCTGGGTACCCAGGATTGAAGCGGTGTTGATTGATAATCCCGAACTGGCGCCGCAGGGCGGCGGCGAACCGGCCATCACCACAACCGGGGCGGTCATTGCCAATGCTGTTTTTGATGCCTGCGGCGCGCGTCTCCACACGCTGCCGATGACGCCGAAACGAATTAAAGATGTTATAAATAAAAAATGAGGTATGCCTTATGAAAGTAATCCCAACCATTTTATGCCTAATTCTTTTCGTTGGTCTGCTGAACGCGCAAAATAACTGGCCGCACTGGCGCGGCCCCAATGCCGATGGTCTGTTATTGTCCGGCAATCCGCCGATTGAATTTGGCGAGACGACGAATCTGAAATGGAAAATTGAACTGCCCGGCGCCGGCAACTCGACGCCAATCATTTGGGGTGATCAACTTTTTATTCTCACCGCCATTCCGACCGAAAAGACGATACAGGTTCAACAGGAGGAAGGCGAACAGCGCGGACCGCGCGGCATCAGCACGGACAAGGTGTTTACTTTTGAAGTGCTGTCGATCGACAAAAACAACGGTAACATCCTCTGGCAAACCAGGGTGAACGAGGAACATCCGGCCGATAACACCCACGAGCTCGGCAGTTGGGCGTCCAATTCGCCGGTCACGGATGGAAAACATGTGTGGGCCTACTTTGGTTCTCGCGGTTTGTATTGCCTCGATATGCAGGGCAAAATCCTCTGGCAGCGTGATTTTGGCCAGATGCAAAAAGTCATGAGCTTTGGCGAAGGCAGCTCGCCGCTGCTTTATGACGGCAAAATTTTTATCGTTTGGGATCACGAAGGCGAATCGTTCATTTATGCGCTGGATGCCGCATCCGGCAAAGACGTGTGGGTGAAATCACGTGATGAAGGCTCATCCTGGGGCACGCCGTTTCTCGTCAACGTCAATGGGCAGGCGCAACTCGTGGTCAGCGCCACCAATCGCGTGCGCGCCTATCATCCGGAGAATGGCGACGTTCTTTGGGAATGCGGCGGTTTGACGCGCAATGTCATCCCGCAGCCGCATGTGTATGAGAATCTCATCCTGTTGACCAGCGGCTTTCGCGGCGCCATGTTGATGGCGATCGATCTCCACAAGGCCAAAGGCGACATTACCGGTACGGATGCCGTCGTCTGGAGACATGAGGAAGAGACGCCCTACACACCGTCGCCGCTGCTCATCGATGATTTGTATTACATGCTGCGCGGCAACAACGCCAGTTTGTCGTGCCTCAATGCGGCGGACGGGACGGTCTATTATACCAAAGAAAAACTGGAGGGCGGCGGCAATATTTACGCGTCGCTGGTTGGGGTGAAAGATCGCTTTTATGTGCCGTGCGAAAATGGAATGATCTTTGTCGTCAAGCACGGCACAGTGTTTGAAATTTTGGCGCAGAACAAAATCGAGGATGACATCATCGCTTCGCCGGCGATTATCGGCAATGAAATGTTTGTGCGTGGCCGAAAAAATTTGTATTGTTTTTCACAGTAACCTGGATTTTTGCAAAGGATGGGATTATGCTCAATCAAAACATGAATCGACGACGCTTTTTGCAAACGAGCGCCGGCCTCGCCGCCGGAGCCATGCTGCTGCCGTCCTGTTCCTCGCCCAGCGTAAAAACAGCATCGGATCAGGTGGCGCTGGGGCACACCGGCTTGACGATCAGTCGTCTCGGCCTCGGTTGCGGCTGCCACAGTGGCCGCGACGTGCGCGACATGGGCGCGGAGAATTTTAACAGCCTGGTTCACTATGCGTACGAACGGGGCATCACTTATCTGGATACGGCGAACGGCTATCGCACGCACACCTACGTTCGCGATGCCATCAAAGGATTGCCGCGGGACAAGTTTTTTATTTTGACCAAGATGGGCGGTCAACCGGAGGATCCGCTCCAGGAACTGGACCGTTACCGCCAGGAACTGGATACGGATTATATCGACTGCCTGCTCATCCACTGCAAAATCCACGGCGATTGGGACGAGACGCACAAATACATGATCGATGCTTTTGCGGAGGCCAAGGAAAAGGGCATCATTAAATCGCACGGCGTGTCGTGCCATTCGCTGCCGGCCACGGCCAAAGCCGCCGAGCTCGATTGGGTGGATGTGAATCTGGTGCGCGTCAATCCGCAGGGAGCGCATCTGGATACGCCGGATGAAACCTGGAACGCTGAAAGCAACACGACACATGTGGCGCCGGTCATGCAGCAACTCGCGGTTATGCGCAAAAACGGTCATGGTATTATCGGTATGAAAATTATGGGAGAAGGTGATTTTACCAATCCGGAAGACCGCAAACGATCCATCGCCTTTGCCATGCAGCCCGGCCTGGTGGATTCGGTGACCATCGGCTTTAAATCCATTGCCGAGCTGGATGAGGCGATAACAAACATGAACGAGGCGCTGGCTCAACAGTCGGTTTGAGCGCGTTGTTGTGATCCGCCCAATGGGAATGACAAGATTCTGAATTCAACAAAGGACACGACCTTGTTTATCAAAAAAGCCGTGTCCTTTGTTTTTTGAAAAAAATCCTACCAGAATTCGGCCCCGGCATCGACCTCAAATATTTTTTCAATTTCAGTCGTGTAGACTGTCCGGTTGTAGCCGCTGGCGCGAAATAAAATTTCAAAATATGTCGGCACATATCCGTATTTTTTTTGCAGGATGGAATCGAGCGCTGCAAGCGTCTCCGGCTCGGTAAAATATTTGACCACGCCATGCGTGCCGGTTTCATGAAAACTGGTGAACATCATCAACATGGTGTTGTTGGGGCCGGGGATTTTTCGGGCAATGCCATAATCAACGTGATTGTACACCGGATCATCATTTTCATACTTGATGATCGTACTGTCTTTTTCCGCATCAAAATAAGAGAGTTGATTCGGGTAAACATCGTAGGAGAAATTCGAGTTGCGGAACGTTTGCGTAAAGGCGCCGAGCGTATGAAACGAACCAATAAAGATCATGTCCTTTTCGCGAAAGTCTGCCGCGTTAATATTTGAAGCATACTCGAGTTCAAAAGTGATGTTGCAGTGGCTGAGCAGCGCGGAAATGTCCGCCAGCGGCCAGACGCTGTTTTTCGGAAACATGGGGTAGCGCAACTGCACATAATCGCGCCGATTGATATCCTGCGATTTGTACTGCATAAACTCGTCGATGGTATTGATATCATCCCGCCGCATAATCGTTCGTTTGTCGCGGAATCGGGAATCCTTGACATAAAAGAAATGATCGCCCAGCACGATCTGTTTTTCGGCGGGACTGGCAAAAAAGTCGCGCCAAATAGCGCTGTCGATCGTTGCGCCTGGTTGATCATGGCGCATATTCACAAAAAAGAGAGCGACATTGATCAGCGTAAGCCCAAAAACGGCCGGCAGAATCCAGCTTTTGCCAATTATCTTTTTCGCTTCTTTCGGATGACGGACAAAAAATCCAAGTTCGTAATGACCCTTGGGAATTTCGATTCGAATTTTTTCGCTGCGGCCTTCCCCTTTATAATATTGATCCAGTTTTTTGCGCAGATTATAAACATAGACCCGCACGATCGTATCGCGACTTGGATCAAAATCATTGCCTTTGCGAAAAACATCGGTGGCGATGGCAAACTCTTTTGGCGGATTGTTCCGTATGGATGCTTCAACGAGGTAACGCAACAGGTCCTGATACGCTTGCGAATGCGCAAACGTCTCGCTGTTCAGGATACGATCCAGCAAAGCTTTTTTTTGTTTTTCATCAATCGTGTGGGCCATGGCCTGACATTTTGAATTGTTATACCGACGTTGTAAAATAGAGAAAAGATAGCAATGGATCAATATCGAAATTTTATAAAACAGTCGTTGTTAATTTTGCATCGTTAACAGTTAATTCACCGTTTTTCACTCCAAACACACAGGGATTCTGCTTTATATTACCATGGACATTTTTACAGTTCTATGCCCATGAAAAACATGATGGTTATGCTGTTAATAACAACGATTAAAGCCGCAAATTGTTCGTAGTCCGTCCTCGTCTTCGATCCGCATTCGGACACATAATCAATCCGAAAGGAACATTGTATGCTCTTCAAATTCGTGACAATGGCGCTTTTTTTGTGCGGTGTTTCGGCGTGGAGTCAGGATGCTGATCTGATTATAACAACCATCGACGGCCGGCAACAATCGATTAACATCGACACGATCCGGAATCTTTCTTTTCCTGGCAATGAGACCGGCGCGCTTGTCATTCGAAATGGCGATGGTTCTGTTCAACACACCACATTGACGCAGATCAAGTCGATAAAATTTTCTGTCGCATCACAAGTAGTCGATCGAGGATCGGCGGCGCGTCCAATTTCAATCCTGACACTGGAGCAAAATTATCCTAATCCGTTCAATCCAACCACCACCATTGAATTTACCCTTTTCGAACCGGCGCCAACTCGTGCTTTCATTGTCAATATTCAGGGCCGGCTCGTTCGGACGTTAATGCACAATGCTGCGAATCCCGGAACCTACCGCATTCTTTGGGACGGAAAAGACGACAGCGGTGAACGCGTTAGTTCGGGCGTCTACTTTTACTCTGTTGTCGCCGGTCAACACGTTCAGGTTAAAAAATGCGTTTTTGTTGAATAGGAGATCTGCTCATGAAAAAAGCGATGCTTGTCCTGATCCTGCTGTGCGTCCCACTGGTTTTGTCTGGGCAGATTTTGAATGTCCATAAAACGGATGGAACCATCGAGCAGATTGATATTGCGGATATTGACAGCCTTACCTTTACCAGCAACGTTGGACAACTGACCTGGCTGGGACATGCCAGCATCAAAATTAAAACCAATGATGGACTCGTCATTTATATCGATCCGTACGCCGGTACCGATTACAGCGAAGCTGCCGATCTCATTCTGGTCACGCACGGGCACAGTGATCACACCAGAGTGGACAAGGTGACGAAAAAGGACGGTTGTCTGATCTACTCCGGTCCCGGCGCCAATGTCGGTGGCAGCACAATCGCGCCCGGCGAGCAGGTGGAGGCGCTGGGTCTGGTCATCTCGGCTGTTCATGCCTACAACAGCAATCATCCCAAAGGCACCGGCGTCGGCTTTGTGCTCGATATCCATGGCTTGAAACTGTATCACGCCGGCGACACGGCAAAAATCGATGAGATGGCCGAACTGACAGCGCTGCACCTGGACTATGCCCTGCTGCCAATTGACGGCGTTTATAATATGGGGCCGGACGAGGCCAAATTGGCGGCCGAAATTATTCAAGCCAAAAAGAATATCCCGATCCATGTGGCGCCGTCCAACGCTTCGGAAGCCGATAAACAAAAAAATATTGATAAATTTAATCCCCCCAACAAACTCATTTTAAAAGAGGGTGATACCATATATCTCTAAACGAAGGAGAGAGCAATGCGATACCAGGCGATTTTTATCCTTTTGATTTTTGGCGTTGTGTCCGTTTTTTATTGTGCGAGGGCGCCGCAAACCTTGAAAGAGGCATATAAAGATTTTTTTCTCATCGGCACGGCGCTGGGCGGCAGTCAAATCGCCGGCGAAGATCCGCAAGCCCTGGAATTGACGGTGAGGGAATTTAACACCATCACACCGGAAAACGAGATGAAGTTCGGCCCCATCCATCCGCAGCCCGATTCGTTTAATTTTGAACCGGCCGACCGTTTTGTTCAATTCGGCGAAAAGAACGGCATGTTCATCGTTGGGCACACGTTGGTGTGGCACAGTCAAACCAGCCGCTGGATTTTCGTGGATGAAAACGGTCAGGATGTCGATCGCGACGAACTGCTGGCGCGCATGAAACATCACATCGACACGGTTGTGGGCCGCTACAAAGGCCGCGTGAAGGGCTGGGATGTGGTGAATGAAGCGCTCAATGATGACGGCACGCTGCGGCAATCCAAATGGCTGCAGATTATCGGCGAAGATTATATCGAAAAGGCGTTCGAGTACGCGCATGCGGCCGATCCCGATGCCGAATTGTATTATAACGATTATAATATGCACCGTGCCGACAAGGCGCAGGGCGCGGTTCGCATTGTCAAAAATTTGCTGGACAAAGGGCTGCGAGTCGATGGCATCGGCATGCAGGGGCACTGGGGACTGAATTATCCCACGGTGGAAGAAGCCGAAGCCAGCATTAGAGCATTTGGCGATCTTGGTGTTCATGTGATGATCACCGAGCTGGACATTAACGTGCTGCCCGATCCATGGCAATGGCGCAGCGCCGATGTCGGTATGGATGTAGATCGCGAAAAAGCGCTCAATCCGTATGTCGACGGTCTGCCCGATTCGGTGCAGCAGCAACTGACCGATCAGTATGAAAAACTGTTTGCGCTTTTCCTCAAACACAGCGATACAATCAGCCGCGTCACCTTTTGGGGCACACACGACGGCCATTCCTGGAAAAACAACTGGCCGGTGCGTGGACGCACCAATTATCCGCTCATTTTTGATCGCCAATACCAGCCAAAACCGGCCTATTATGCCATCATGAATCTGGCCAAATAGCAGGACAACCATCATGAAAAAATTCACACTGGTCATCGGACTGTTCATGTTGACGAATCAACTTTTGGGGAGTGATTTAATCCGTCTGAGCTCAATCGGTTATCTGCCGGAGGCGCCCAAGATCGCCACCATTGTGACCGAGTGCTCGGAATTTCACCTCAAATCGGCGGATGGCAACATTGTGTTGAGCGGCGCCGTCACCGGTCCAAAGCGCCAGGACGACGTGGCGCAGGATGTCTGGCGCGCTGATTTTTCCGATGTGCGGCAGACCGGCACGTACTATCTGGATGTGCCGAATGTCGGGCAGTCCATCACCTTTCACATTGCTCCGGATGTTTATAATTTTCCCTATGTCACCAGCATGCGCGCCATGTATTTGTGGCGTTGCGGTACGGCCGTGTCGGGCGAGTTTAACGGCGATCTGTTTCAGCATGACATCTGCCACATGAACGACGGTTATGAGGATTATCTCGGCCGCGAGGGTGATATCCGCGACGGTACCGGCGGCTGGCACGACGCCGGCGACCACGGCAAATATGTCGTCAATGCCGGCATTACGGTCGGCTCGATGTTTCTCGCCTGGGACTTTTTTCAGGATCAGCTAGAAAAAATTAAACTCGACATCCCGGATACGGCGCCGGGTTATCCCGATTTTCTCAAAGAGTTGAAATGGGAAACCGACTGGCTGTTGAAAATGCAATTCCCGGACGGTTCCGGCCGCATTTCGCATAAATTGACCCGCACCAATTTTTCCGGCTTTATTTTGCCTGAAGATGACGACGAAAAACGCTTTTTCACCGACTGGAGCTCGGCCGCCACAGCGGATTTTGTCGCCATGATGGCCATGGCCGCGCGCTATTTTCAGCCTTATGATGCCGACTATGCGCAGACCTGTCTCGACGCCGCGAAAAACAGTTACGCCTTTTTGCAGGCCAATCCCGACAACAAAGCGTGGCAGCAAGGTGATTTTCGCACCGGCGCCTATGGCACTTCGGATGGCGACGACCGGTTGTGGGCCGCTGCCGAACTGTGGCAAACCACCGGCGATGCGGCTTACCTTTCCGATTTTGAAAAACGCATTGTTGATTATGAACCGCGTCGCCGCCGTGGCGAAGCAGAACCTTCCCGCGGCAAAGTGGATGAGGATTGGGATTGGGGCAACGTGCGAAATCTTGGCGTTTTTACCTATGTGCTCTCCACACGAGACGGCAAAAAAACCGAGCTGATGGCGCAATTAAGAAATGATGTCCTGGCCACGGCCGACAGCATTGTCGCCAACGCGCAAAAGGATGTCTACGCCCGTCCGCTCATTCGATATTATTGGGGCTGCAACGGCACCATCGCGCGGCAGGTCATCAATCTGCAGGTGGCGAATAAAGTGGCGCCGAACGAAAAATATCTCAACACGGCGCTTGATGCTATCGCGCATCTGTTCGGACGCAATTATTACAATCGTTCCTTTGTCACCGGGCTCGGTCACAATCCGCCCATGTTCCCGCACGACCGCCGTTCCGGCGCCGATGATGTTGTCGCGCCCTGGCCGGGATATATCGTCGGTGGCGGCCACACGGCTACCGGCTGGATCGATGAAGAGGCCAGTTACGCCACCAATGAAGTGGCGATCAACTGGCAGGGCGCGCTGATTTTTGCGCTTGCAGGATTTATTTATCCATAATTTTAAAATCGATGGGAGAACAGTGTGAATCGCTTGGTTTTTCTGTTTGTGATCGTCTTGTTTTTTGGAGCAACATTGCGCGCAGAACGTTATAAAAATTTCAACGCCGCCGTTTACGCCCGCGTCTACGAAGTGCAAAAAATGGATGATGTGCAGTGGCTGCAGGAGCGATTTGATATCATGCAGAACCATATCAAGGTGGACAAGATTTATCTTGAGACGCACCGCGATATGGTTGTCGCCGAGCAATCCACGCTGGATAAAGTGAAGAAATTTTTCCACGACCGCGGTCTCAAAACCTCCGGCGGCATTACCATTACGGTGAACGAGCGCAATCGATTTGAGACCTATTGTTATTCGAATCCGGACCATCGCCAAAAGCTCAAAGAGGTCGTTGAATTCACAGCGCGTAATTTTGACGAGGTGATTCTTGACGATTTTTTCTTTACCAGTTGCAAGTGCCCGTTGTGCATCGAGAACAAAGGCGACCGCAGCTGGACCGATTTTCGCCTGCAGCTTCTCACCGATGCGGCGCGCGATCTCATTCTCGAACCGGCCCGCGCGGTCAATCCAAATGTGCAGGTCATCATTAAATATCCAAACTGGTACGACCATTTTCAGGGCCTCGGCTTTAATTTGGAGACGGAACCAAAAATGTTCGACGGTCTCTACACCGGCACGGAAACACGCGATCCATCGAGCAACCAGCATTTGCAGCCCTATCTCGGTTATCTCATTTTTCGTTATTTTGAAAATCTCAAGCCGGGTCGAAACATGGGCGGCTGGGTCGACAGCGGCGGTATGTTTTACGCCGATCGTTATGCCGAGCAGCTCTGGCTGACCTTGTTCGCCAAAGCGCCGGAACAGACCTTTTTTGATTTTCGGCAACTGGAACGACCCATCGATGAGCGGCTACGCGCCGGCTGGCAGGACCTCGGCACCAGTTTGAATTTTGACGAGATGATCACGCCGGCAAAAAATCAGGACGGCAGCCTGAACGAGAACGCCAGGCTGTCACTGCTCGGCGGCTATGCGCTGGAACAGGTGGATCAGTTTCTTGATCAACTCGGCAGGCCCATCGGCATAAAAAGTTATAAACCGTTCCACTCGGTGGGCGAAGATTTTCTGCAAACCTATTTCGGCATGATCGGTATTCCCATGGATCTGGTGCCGGACTTTCCCGAAGGCGAGTCCATGGTCATCCTTACCGAGCAGGCGGCCTTTGATCCGTTTATCGTCGACAAAATGAAAAAGCAGTTGCTGGCCGGTGGCGATGTGCTCATCACCTCCGGATTACTGCGCGCGTTGGATAAAGGGCTGGACGATATTGTAGAGTTGCGTTACACCGACCGCAAGGCGATGGTGAAAAAGTTACGCGCCGGCTGGGGCCCGTTTGTTGAGGCGACGCAGGAGATGCTTTTCCCGCAAATTCAATATCTCACCAATGATTCCTGGGAAGAAATTTCAGCTTTTGATGACACCAACGGCTGGCCCATTTTACACTCGGCGGACTATGCGAACGGCCAACTGTACGTCCTCACCATTCCGGAGAATTTTACCGATCTATACCATCTGCCCGATGCTGTGCTCAACAGAATTCGCCAGACTGTTTCCGCCGACATGCCCGTCCGGCTGGAAGGCCCGGCGCAGATATGCCTTTTTGTTTATGACAATAACACCTTCATCGTCGAGTCCTTTTTGGACGAGCCGGCCGGCATCAACATTATTACCGGGGATGACGTTAAAACGCTCACAGATATGATCTCGGGCGAGGCCCTGAGCGGCAGCGCCGTGCTCGGTTTTGGCGGCCGTGCTACTGGCGAGAAAAAATACGACGTGCCGATCAAGCCTCATTCCTATCGCGTGTTTCGGATGATCAAACCGTAACAGACCTCCCGGTCGCTAAACGGATTGGAGTTCTAATGTGATTGAAAATTTAAAAATATGGTGTTTGATTCTGGTCTTTTGGGGTTCGCTTGGTGCCGCTGAAAAAGTTGATTTTAACGGCGAATGGTATTTTGATAAATCCAAAAGTGTCTTTGCCGATGGCGGCGACCGATTTGTTCCGTTTAAATTAAGCGTCAGTCACGACGATTCGACAATGATCGTCGAGCGCACCTATCAACGCGAGTACACGCACGATTATGTCGATACCTTGAGTTTTACGCTGGATGCGCGGGATAATTTTTCCACCATGTGGAATTCGTCGCGCATCATCTCGGCTCGTTGGGCAAACGACGGACAAGCGCTGACGATCCGAACGCAGATTATATCGGAACGCGATGGACAACAAAGTCAGATGATCTCGACGGATATCTGGACCCTCGCAAACAACGGAGCTGAAATAAACAGGGATTTTACCATCGACGGCCCGTGGGGCGAGATGAAAGCCGTGTATGTTTTCAGCACTGCCAAATCACTCGGTAACAGTCAAATAAAGGAAGGAATTCAATGAAGGTTGTATTTTTAGCGATCACTATTTGTGTTATGCTGTGCCGGATCGCTCTGGCGCAGCCGCTGGCAGATGGACGATCCGTCTTTCTCGGCAATATCATCAATGAAGGTGCAAATATTCGCAGCGATTTTCTCGAGCTGTGGAACCAGGTGACGCCCGAAAACGCCGGCAAATGGGGCAGCGTGGAACCGACACGCAATCAATATAATTGGAAGAATCTCGATCTCATTTACAAGTTTGCCAAAGATAATGATCTGCCTTTTCGCCAGCACCATTTTGTCGATAACCAGCAGCAGCCCTCGTGGATCAATAATTTGCAGCCGGATGAAATTAAGGAAGAAGTTGAAGAATGGATTCGATTGTTCGGCGAACGCTATCCGGATGCCGATTTTATCGATGTGGTCAACGAGCCGTACAAAGAACCGGCCGAATATCGCGAGGCGCTGGGCGGCGCCGGGACCACCGGCTACGACTGGATCATCTGGTGTTTTGAAAAAGCGCGCGAATATTGCCCCAATGCCAAACTGGCGGTGAATGAATACGGCGTGCTCAACGGCTGGACGCCGGTGAATGACTATATCAAAATTATTAATCTGCTCAAAGAGCGCAATCTCATCGATGCCATTTCCGTGGAAGGACATTTTCTTGAGAGTGCGACGAAAAACACGGTTATTTCCAAATTAACTCAACTTGAGAAAACCGGATTGCCGATTTACATCAACGAATTTGATCTGAACATCCTGGATGATGCGCAGCATCTGGCGAAATTTCAAGAGCTGTTTCCGGCCTTGTACGAGCATCCCGGTGTCTTTGGCGTCACATTTTGGGGTTACGTGCAGGGCCAAATGTGGCGCACCGATGGGTACCTGATTCGATCGAACGGCGAGGAACGCGTGGCCATGACCTGGCTGCGTAACTATTTTTCCGGCAACACAAAAGTTGCCGCTGAAACAGACGTGCCGGCCGGATTTGAACTGGCGCAGAATTATCCCAATCCGTTTAATCCGACAACGACGATTCCCTTTCATTTACCGGTAAAAAGTCGTGTTCGCCTCAGCATTCATAATGTCCAGGGACAAGAAATCAGCACACTTGTGGATCGCGAATTTGATGCCGGTGCGCACGAGATCGTTTTTCATGCCGGTACGCTGGCCGCGGGACTTTATTTTTACCACATGAAAACGGAGACGTTTACGGCGCTGAAAAAACTCGCCATCGTCAAGTAGAATTCAATCCGATGATAGATCGTACAATTCAGGTAGCTTAAAGGAAACGTTTTGAAAAGATTTTCTCTTGTTTGTTTCGTGCTTTCGATCACTATACTTGGTTATGTGTCCGCTCAGACGGTGGAGGTGAACGGCACGATTTCGACAAATACGGTTGTGGTCGAAAATGCTTTCGTGACGTTTATCGACAATAGCGACACCACCAGACAATTCTCCACTCTAACGAACAGTTCCGGCGAGTATTCGCTTTCTATTTTGACTGTGGTGAATCAGAGCGAGAATTTGCCGACTGAATTTGTTCTACAGCAAAATTATCCAAATCCGTTTTCTGCATCGACGAAGATTTCGTATGGCTTGGACACTCCTTCGGATGTGGTAATCACCATATTTGATGTCCTTGGACGACAGGTCAGAGACATTCCGGTTGGTGTCACAACCGGTGGCGCTCATCATGTGATATGGGATGGTCTGGACAATGGGGGACAGCGTGCTGCGGCAGGCGTCTATTTCTGCCGGTTGCAGGCGGATGGCAGATCGCGCGTTATGAAAATGATTTTGGGGATAAACTCCGCAACGGCCAATCTGCCGATTCTTCCAACGCACTCCGCCTATCCGTCCCAGATGGCCAAGTCCCTGCATGAATTTTTGCTCGCTGACTTTACAGTTCGAATAACTAATACTAAAAATACGGCGCCGGCCATCGTGCCAAAACGAATCGACAATGTAACGGTTGATCAAAACGCCAGGTTAGATTTTACCGTGGATGAATTGATCGAAGACAATCTGGCGACGATTTTTCTGGACAGTACCCAGCAGGTTATCAGCGGTTTTGGCGCGGCGAATATTTTGCGCTGGCGGCCGGATATGACCGCGGACCAAATCGACAAGGCGTTCGGCACCGAAAACGGTCAGGTCGGCCTGTCCATTCTGCGTCTTCGTATTCCACCGAATGAAAATGATTTTGCCGACAATGTGCGCACCGCTCGCGAAGCGTATGCCCGCGGGGTGAAAATTATCGCCTCGCCATGGTCGCCGCCGGCGAGTATGAAAACCAATAATAATCTCGTTGGCGGCCGACTGCGACCGGACGCCTATGCCGATTACGCCGATCATCTGAATGCTTTTGCCGATTATATGACGGATCACGACGCGCCGCTGCACGCGCTGTCCATTCAAAATGAACCGGATGTAAAGGTCGATTATGAATCGTGCGACTGGAATGCCTCCGAGATGCTCGCCTTTATCAAAGAACAAGGCGCGGCTATCCATACGGATATCATTGTGCCGGAATCCTTTCAATTTAAGCACGATTTGTCCGATCCAATTTTAAACGATCCGGAAGCGGCGCAACATGTCGCCATTATTGGCGGCCATATTTATGGCGGCGGCTTGAGTTCATATCCTCTGGCAAAAAACAAAGGCAAGGAACTGTGGATGACCGAGCACCTGGACACGGATACCACCTGGACGCATGTGCTGGCTACGGGCAAGGAAATTCATGATTGCATGAACGCCGGCATGAACGCCTATATCTGGTGGTACATTGTGCGTTATTATGGTCCGATTGGTGAAGACAGCAGAGTCACCAAACGCGGTTATATCATGTCGCAGTTTGCCCGCTTTATTCGCCCCGGATTCGTTCGCGTGTTCACCACGCGGATTCCACAGCGCCAGGTCTACGTGTCGGGTTATCGCGACGGCGCGAAAATGGTCATCGTCGCCATCAATCAACGGTCGCTGCCGATGGAGCAAACGTTTTTCCTCAAAGATGGTCAAGCGAATCGGTTTAGAGCGTATGTCACCTCACAAACAGAAAACTGCGCGCCGACAACTGAGGTGACCACCTCGAACGGCTATTTTCACCTGACGCTGCCGCCGTCGAGCATCACCACTTTTGTGTCGGAGTGAATAGCGCATTGTATTTAAATGCTGGAGATTTTGACTGTTTTAATTTCATCGAGCCGTTAAGGAGTAAAGATGTACAAAAGATTTTTTCGTAAGGCCCTGTTTGTGTCTTTGGTTTGTGTTTCACCTTTGACTGTTTTATTTGGCCAATCGGCCTCGTTTCAGACCTACATCAATCCCATTATTCCCGGCGATTTTCCTGATCCGACGTTGACAAAAATTGGCAATACCTTTTATAGCTCCGGTTCCTCCTTCAATCCAACGCCAAAAATTTACCGCTCAACGGATCTGGTGCACTGGGAAGTGATCGCGCAGCCGGTTTCTGCATCGTGGTCGCAATACGGCAATAGTCCCGGAGGCGGCATTTGGGGCGGCCACATGGTGTTGTATAACGGTATCTACTGGCATTTCTTTGGCCGCGGCGGCGGCGCCATGTATGTTGTCACCGCGGATGCGCCGGAAGGTCCGTGGAGCGAGCCGACGCGCATAAACGTGCCCGCCGGTTTGAGTGGTCTTGGCGTCGACAATTCGATTTTTATTGATGAAGAATCCGGTAAATGGTATATGCTCACCAAAGCCGGTCATGAAAATAATCACCTTGTCGAGTTGGGCGAGAATGGCCAGCCCAACGGCACTGTGCTGGATTTGACCTGGCTCAATCCAACCTCCGCGGGAAATCCCTATGGCTGGGCCGAGGGTCCGGTGATGTGGCAACACAACGGCTTTTACTACTACAGTTTTGCCGAGCATCTTGTCGGCCGCCAATACGTCATGCGCAGCGATAGACTCACGGATAATAAATCGGATTGGACCGTTGTCAGCAGCACCAGCAACATGTTCATCGGTTCGGCCGGCACCTACAATCGCCCGAATCACATTTCGCCGGTGGTTGAGCTGGACGACGGCACGAGCTGGTGTATCGCGCACAGTTATCACAGCAGCGGTGACTGGTATGCGCACGGGCGCCAGGGCTTGCTCTGCCAGGTGTTTTATAACGACAATGGATTTCCATACATGAACTATCCTCCGAGTGCGGAGGCAGAGGCGCCGAATCTTCCGAGTAACGGCATTCCGTGGGCGGTGCCGCGTTCCGATACGTTCGACGCCTCGACCTTAAAACCGGATTGGTCATTTCTCGGCTACACCCCGGAAAATCGATTTTCGCTGGCAGAACGGCCGGGATGGTTGAAACTATCCCCTTACAGCACCAATACCACTGTCATTCAAAATGACGGCGAACACAGCTACGCCATTGTCACGCGAGTTGATTTTGCGCCGGAATCGACGCGGGATCAGGCCGGCTTGTGGATTATCAATGGCCCAGAAACATTGGCCGCCAAAGTGTACAGCAGTGTCAATGGGGATGGCGAGAATGTCCTGGCCTTCAGTTTTGATAATACGTTGCACGAAGCAAAAAACATCATCGGTTCCGTCGTGTGGCTCAAATTGCTGCGCGAGGATCATACTATCTCCGGTTTTTATAGCTCGGATGGCGTCATCTGGACGCGCATTGGCGAGCCGATCGATTGTGTCAAAATGGATCGCGAGGCCACGCAGTTTAATAATTTCACCGGCAATTATCAGGGCCTTTTTGTTGAAGGCAAGGATGCCTTTTTTGATCTGTATATTTACAAAGATGCCTACAGCCTGTTGCGCGCGGATACGCCGGCCAATCAATCCGGCACAACTCGTCGATACGCCCGGCAGGATGGATTTGTCCTCGGCAATATTCACCATAATGATTGGGCCATGATTGCCGGCGTTGATTTTGGCAACGCGGATTATCAGAAAACGCCGGATTCCCTGCGGATTGTCGCCGCCGGTCAAGTGGAAAACGCCCGTATTGAAGTCTGGCTCGATTCCCTCGATACCGGCGAAAAAATTGCCGAATGCCTCGTTGGGCATACCGGTGATCTGAACACATTTAAAACGATAACCACCGAGGTCACGCCGGTCACCGGTCAACACGATGTCTACCTAAAATTTCTCGGTCAAGGAACGGATCCACTACTGCAGCTAAAATATCTCATTTTTAAGGCTGAAGAAGATCCGACGACGTCCCTGCTGCCTACTACGGATTTTGCTGTGCCGCACGACTATGGTTTGAAACAGAACTATCCGAATCCGTTTAATCCGGCCACACGAATCGATTTTGAGATTCCGGAAAAATCATTCGTTTCGCTGCAAGTCTGCGATCTTTTGGGTCGGGAAGTGGATGAACTGGCCGGAAAGGAATTCCTCAAGGGCAGACACTCGGTCTTATTCGACGCCTCTGATGTGGCGAGCGGTATTTATTTCTATACCTTGAGAGTAAAGGATTTCACTCAAACTAAAAAAATGTTTTTTTTGCGATAGGGGTGATGTAAATGCCTGGAAAAAATCAAATATTCCATCTCTTGATGATTGCTTTTTGGGTGACTACGGCTTTAGCTGGTGCCGCGAACAATCCAATCCTTCACGCTGATGTTCCCGATATGTCGATGATTCGTGTGGGCGATACCTGGTACATGAGCAGCACCACCATGCACATGAGTCCCGGTGTGCCGATAATGAAATCCACCGATCTGGTCAATTGGCAGATCGTGAATTATGCCTATGATGTTCTGGAGGATGTGGATGAGCTGAATTTGGCCAATGGTAAAAGCGCCTATGGACGCGGCTCGTGGGCCAGTTGCCTGCGCTACCACAATGGCCTCTATGTCGTCAGTACGTTTTCCGGCACGACCAACAAGACCTATATCTATACAACAAAAGATATTGAAAAGGGGCCGTGGACAAAAATTTCATTTGAACCATCGTATCACGACCACAGCCTGTTTTTTGAACAAGACGGTCCGGTTTACATGATCTGGGGCGTCAGTAAACTGCGTTTGGTTGAATTAAAAGACGATCTCTCGGGCGTCAAAGAAGGAACCGAGCGCGTTCTTATTGAGAATGCCAGCGCCCCGGCCGGAGACAATATTATGCTCGGCGCCGAGGGTTCGCAATTGTTCAAGGTGAACAACACGTATTATCTGTTCAATATCACCTGGCCTCGCGGCGGCATGCGCACGGTCATTATTCATCGCGCCGATCACATCACCGGACCATATGAGGGACGTCTCGCGCTGCAGGATAAAGGCGTCGCGCAGGGCGGCCTCATTGACACACCGGACGGACGCTGGTTTGCCTATTTATTTCAGGATCATGGCGCGGTCGGCAGAATTCCCTATCTCGTTCCGGTCACCTGGGAGGACGGTTGGCCGGTATTGGGAGTTGATGGCCACGTTCCTGAAACGCTGGACAACCTTCCCGCCGGCACTGGATTGATCCCCGGTATTGTCGCCTCTGATGAGTTTAATCGTGATCAAGATGATCTCGAACTGCCGTTGGTCTGGCAGTGGAACCACAATCCGGACGATGAATTGTGGTCGCTCACCGAACGACCAGGTTTTCTGCGTCTGCGCACCGGGCGCATCGATTCTTCTTTTTTGACGGCCAGAAATACGTTGACGCAACGCACCATCGGTCCGGAATGCTCCGGTTCAACATGCATCGATGTCTCAGCCATGCAGGACGGCGACTTTGCCGGTCTGGCGCTGTTGCAGAAAAAATACGCCGTGATCGGCGTCAAGGCCGAAGGCGCTGATAAATCGATTGTGATGGTGAGCGCTGAATCCGGAAAACCTGTCGAGTTGCAGCACCTGCCGCTGTCGCAAAATATTTTCTATCTGAAAGCTGACTGCGATTTTCGCGATCGTTCCGATATCGCCCATTTTTACTACAGCCTCGATGGTCAATCGTGGAATCGCATCGGTGAATCTCTTCACATGGAATACACGCTGCCGCATTTTATGGGCTATCGATTTGGCTTGTTTTTTTATGCGACCAAATCGCCCGGTGGATACGTCGATTTTGATTATTTCCATATGAACGACAACATTGAAAATATAAATAGATAAAGGAGGTGAGCGAGAGACATTTTCGGATAAATCGTTAACTTGGTTTTAACTTTATCACAATCATTTACTTTAGGAGGTCATGATGTTTGCGAAAAAGTTGTTATTCATTGTTATTATCATGCTCGCCATTACGACTCTGGTGTTTGCCCAATCCAAAGGCAATATTGTCTTTGTGAGCTTTCAAGACGGGATCAAAATCGATCCTGATACGGGTGAATCTCCGGATATGCCGCACATCTACGCCTTGCAGGATGAAGGCTACGATGTCACCATTTTTTATAATGCGTCATTATCTACGGCCGAAGAAGCCACACTCGATACGCTCTATAGCGCTGATCTGATCATCATGGGGCGTTCCACACCCAGCCCTGGTTATGGTGATCATAAACAGGCGTGGAACGAGATTACCACGCCCATCCTGAATCTCGAGTTGTGGAATTGCCGCAGCAACCGTTTAAACTGGTTTAGCACGGATAATATGTTGAGCATTTCAGAGGAAGGCACGATCTATAACG
Source organism: uncultured Cytophagia bacterium (assembly GCA_964432185.1). Taxonomy (GTDB): domain Bacteria; phylum Zhuqueibacterota; class Zhuqueibacteria; order Residuimicrobiales; family Krinioviventaceae; genus Kriniovivens. Next base: position 13,350 of record CAYSNA010000005.1, on the reverse strand, counting down.
CGATTATTGAAGAGGAAGATGATCCCGTTTTTGAAGGCTGGGATACCGCGGCCCCTATGCCGTGGGTCATCGCTCCGTTTGATGCTGTGGGCGTAACAGAAGCCGGTAACGGCATTGTCGTCGCTCGCCTGGAGTCCGATGGAACCGCGGTGTTCGTCCGCTTCGAGCCGGAGGTCGAATTTTACGATGGCGCCGGTGATTGGCCGGCGGGTCACCGAACCGTCATTGGTAACGGGCGTGATAACGGCGGCAATGCGCCATTTGATTACTATAATTTTACTGTGGAATCAGAAGCGATATTTTTGGCCGAAGTCGCCCGCATGGTGGCGCTGGGCCAGGGCGGCAACGCCGTCAGAACACAAAAGGAATCGCGTCAACCGGGCGGATTTGTATTGCAGCAAAATTATCCGAATCCGTTTAATCCGACAACGACAATTCCCTTTGAATTGCAGAACAAATCGGACATCAGCCTCGTCTTGTATGATATTCGTGGACACATCCTGCAGGACATGGCCTCCGGACCGTTTGAAGCCGGTGTCCATGATATTGTTTTTGATGGCAGTCACTTATCGTCCGGCTTGTATGTCTATAAACTGTCGGCAAACGGCTTTGTTGAGACGAAAAAAATGGCATTAATCAAATAATCCTTCTCGAGATCCTGCGGATGATGTGCTGAAATTGTGCAATAGAATAGCGGCATCCTCATGGTGCTACTCTTGATGAAAGCGGATGTCCCGGCGCAAACAGTTCTTGCCCTCTGAATGCGCCGGGCATCGGCGTTTTTGCTCCGGCGTCAACATTCTCATCGTTAAAAAACAAGGAAAGAAAAATGCGAGTTACAGTGGTTTGTCTGCTCCTGATTATTGTGTCGGCGCTTTCGGCGCAACCCGTCGATCCGGTGACGCCACACGCTTCGCCCGAGGCCAGGGCGCTGCTCAAACTGATGTATGACATCTCCGGCACCTACACCTTGACGGGACAGCACAACTATCCCAATACGCGCGATCGTAATTCGCAGTTTGCCGCCACATACAGCGGCGAGATGCCGGCCATTTGGAGCACAGACATGGGATTTGCCGAGGATGGCGATACGGATTCCTATCTCGCCCGCCCGGATATCGTTGAGGAAGCGATCCGGCAGCACAAACTCGGTTCGCTGGTGACCATCTGCTGGCACGCCGTGCCGCCCACAGCCGAAGAACCGGTCACGTTTGCCCGGCACCGCGATGCCGATCCGGCCCGGTTGGAAACCGTACAGGGCCAATTGCTCGATGCGCAGTTTAAAGATGTGCTGACGCCGGGAACCGAGTTATACAATCAATGGGCAAAACAGGTTGATTCCGTGGCCGTCTATTTGAAAAAATTGCAGGCGGCCAACGTGCCGATCCTCTGGCGGCCGTACCACGAAATGAACGGCGACTGGTTCTGGTGGGGCGGACGCATAAACGAACCCAGCACCATTTCGTTATACCGACAAATTTTTGACCGACTGGTCAATGTTCATAAAATAAATAACCTCGTCTGGCTCTGGAGCGTCGACCGCGCGCATCAGGAAAAAATGTTTTACAGCCACTATTATCCCGGCAACGAGTTTCTGGACATTGTTTCGCTCGATGTTTATGGCAGCGATTTCAGTCAGGCCTATTATGATTCGCTCAAGGCGCTCGCCAACGGCAAACCCATGGTGCTTGGTGAAGTCGGGAATCCGCCGTCGCTGGATATCTTTGAGCAGCAACCGCTATGGGGATTTTGGGTTGTCTGGGCTGGTATGGTTCGTAATACAACCAAAAAACAGTATCAGGACTTTTTCGCCCATCCGCGCATTCTCACGCTGGATGATCCGGCGTATTGGGATGTGGTGGCGGAGTATCGCCAGGTCTGCGGTTTGCCGCCGTTGCCTTTTAAGGAAGGGCCGACCAATTTTTCCGGCACGTGGTTGCTTAACGAGGGAAAAAGTCAGCTGGGCGATTTTGGCGCGAATACGCCCTACAAGTTGGACATCGCCCATGCACAAGATGAGCTGATCTCGACTCAATATAACATCGTCGAGTGGGGCGATGATCGTCTGGTGGTTGATACATTAAAGCTGGACGGCTCGGAAATGACCTCCGAGTTCTGGAATTCGCCGCGAATCACCACGGCCGCGTGGGAAAACAAGGGCGAGACACTGACGCTGACCTCGAAAATCACCTTTACGCGCGGCGGCCAAACGCGCGAGATGACCTCTACTGAAAAATGGAGCCTGCAGAAGCGCGGCACCGTGTTATCGATTGAGCAAAAATCAACCACCTTTCGAGGCGAACGCGTCACCACCGCGATCTATGAAAAACAATAACGGGAAACGACTTGTGCGACGACTGAAAATTTGTGTCATTTTTACAGTTCTGCTTTTAATGTTGTCGATCTCCGGTTGTGTTGCGCCGGGACAAAAGATTGATCGGCGCGCGCTGGTTCAGCGCCATTCGCCGGGCGTCGACGCCATCGACAGCCTCTCACCATTTTCTCTCGGCAACGGCGAGTTTGCCTTTACGGCCGATGTCACCGGTTTGCAATCACTGCCCGATTCGTACATCAACGACATGCCGCTCACCACGCAGTCGCAGTGGGGCTGGCACACCATGCCAAATGATTCAAACTATAAATTTGAACAAACGCTGCAGAATTATAACACCTATGGGCGCCCGGTTCCCTATGCCGCGGATATGCGTTCCGAACCGGCGACCTATTTCCGCGCCAATCCGCACCGGCTGCATCTTGGACAGATCGGTTTTAAAACTCGTAACGGTGACGCGCTTGATCCCAATGAGATTTCACATATCAATCAAAACCTGGATCTATGGCAGGGTATCCTTGACAGTAAATTTAAATTTGATAATTTTGACATGGCTGTTGAGACCTGTGTCCATCCGAAGGTTGATCAGCTTGCCGTTCGTTTTCATTCAGAAAATTTGGCACAATCCGGACTCGCCATCGGTTTTGATTTTCCCTACGGCGCCGAGGTGTGGGGCAAAACCGCATTTAACTGGAACAGTTCCGACCGCCATACATCAGCTATTGTTGAGCAGAACGATAATTTTGTTCTTATCGAAAGACAACTGGATTCAACGCGTTATTATGTTACCATCCGTTGGAATGGTGATGCGGAATTTAATGAACTCGAAAAGCATTCATTTCTTCTCAGTTTAAAAGAGAAAAAACAATTTGAATTCACTTGTCATTTCTCTTCCACGCTCGTTGAAAGCAGCGAACCTCCAGCGCACACCTTTGCCGCAACGAAAAAGCATTGGAACGAATTCTGGCAGTCCGGCGGCGCGATTGATTTGTCAAAAAGTGCGGACCCGCGGGCGCATGAGTTGGAGCGCCGCATCGTGTTGTCGCAATACCTCACCGCCATTCAGTGCAGCGGTTCCACACCGCCGCAGGAAACCGGTTTGACGGTCAATAGCTGGTACGGCAAGTTTCATCTCGAAATGCATTGGTGGCATGCGACGCATTTTGTCCTGTGGGGACGCCCGCATTTGCTGGAAAACAGTTTGCCGTGGTATGAGCGCATTCTGCCGGCCGCGCGGACCAAAGCCGAGCTGCAGGGCTATGACGGCGTGCGCTGGCCGAAAATGACCGGACCGAACGGCATCAGCAGTCCATCGGCGGTGGGCGAGTTTCTCATCTGGCAGCAGCCGCATCCGATTTATTTTGCCGAATTGTTGTATCGCTATTATCAATCCGACGATGTTTTGCAAAAATACAAAGAACTCGTCTTTCAGACTGCCGACTTTATGGCCTCGTACGCCCATTGGGATGAAAAAAACGAACGATATGTTTTGGGTCCGCCGCTGATTCCGGCGCAGGAAATTTATCCGCCCATGGACACGATAAATCCGGCTTTTGAACTGTCGTACTGGGCGTTTGGACTAGAGACCGCGCAGCGTTGGCGCCAACGCCTCGGCCTGGATCGTCACGACAAATGGGAGCATGTTCTTGATTTTCTTTCCGAGTTGCCGTCGAATAATGGTTTCTACCACAATGTCGAAAATGCGCTCAACACGTTTGAGGATGAATTTCATCGAAACGATCATCCGACGCTGCTTGGCGCGTTCGGTATGCTGCCGAATCAAAACATCGACGTTGAGATGATGCGACGAACTTTGGAACAGGTGATGACCTCGTGGAATTGGCAGCGCACCTGGGGCTGGGATTATCCGTTGGTGGCGATGACCGCCGCGCGCGTTGGTCGACCGGATATCGCCATTGATGTCTTGCTGAAAGAGGTGCCCAAGAATACATATCTGAATAACGGCCATAACTGGCAATCGGATCGACTGCCGCTCTATCTGCCCGGTAATGGCGGCTTGCTGACCGCCGTCGCCATGATGGCCGCCGGCTGGGATGGCGCCCCGGATGTGTTTGCTCCGGGTTTCCCGCAGGACGGCAGATGGATTATTCAATTTGAAAATCTTGAAAAATTACCGTAATCTTTGATTATGAAAAACATGTATGCATCCGGTAACTCTATCTTGAAATTGATGAAAACAGTTTTCGAAATAATTTTTACCACGAATTTCACCAATTATACACGAATGTGCACGAATTCGTAATTTATCATTTCTTTAATTCGTGTAAATTCGTCAAGATTCGTGAAATTCGTGTTGATTTTTGACTAAAGATTCTATTTGTAATAATCAATTTGTACTTCACCGGATAGAGGCAAAAACATTAATTATGGGAGAGTGTTTTATGAATGACAAAAAACAGGCCACAGATGAAGGGTTGTCACGTCGACAGTTTGTCGGCACCATGAGCGCCGCCGCCGCATTTACCATCGTGCCGCGTCATGTTCTGGGCGGTCCCGGTTATAACGCGCCAAGCGATATGTTGAATATCGCCGGCATCGGTATCGGCGGTATGGGACGCAACAATTTGATGTCGATCAAAACGCCGGATACCATGCTTGAAGAGTGGAAAAAGGCAGCAGCGGAAGAAGCGAGCAAACCGGAAGCGGAAATGACCGAGCAGGAGAAACGTCGTTTGGAGCGTCGGCGCCAGAGGCGGGAGCCGAAAGAGTTGGCAAACATTTATGCCATTTGTGATGTGGACCTGGAGTATGCAAAAAAGACCATCGAATCCTATCCCAAGGCCAAGGTGTATCAGGACTTTCGTGAAATGCTCGACAAGGAAAAAGAGATCGATGCCGTGGTCATTGCCACGCCGGATCACACCCACGCCGTCATTTCCATGTATGCGATGAAAATGGGCAAACATGTGTTTTGCCAAAAGCCGCTGACCAAAACGATTCAGGAAGCGCGGTTGTTGGCCAAGGTTGCAAAAGAAACCGGTGTCGTGACGCAAATGGGGAACCAGGGCCATGCGACGGAAGGCGCGCGTTTGATCAAAGAGTGGCTGATGGCCGGCGCCATCGGTAATGTTCACGAGGTCGCGGTGTGGACCAACCGCCCCATTTGGCCGCAAGGTGATATTAAAAGACCGACTGACGAAGTGGCTGTGCCGGAAGGACTCAATTGGGATGTGTGGCTCGGCCCGGCGCCGCTCAAAGCCTATCATCCGGATGTCTGCCATTTCAACTGGCGCGGCTGGCGCGATTACGGCACCGGCGCCCTCGGCGATATGGGCGCGCACCTGATTGATCATCCGTTTTGGGCGCTTGATCTTGGCCAACCGCTCACGGTGCAGGCCAGCTCTACCGCCTATAGCGACGACGCCTATCCGTTGGCCACGGTGGTGACGTATGAATTTGCCGCCCGCGGCGACAGACCGCCGGTCAAACTCACCTGGAGCGACGGCGGCATCACCCCTCCGCGTCCCGAATTGATGGAGGCCGGACGCCGTTTGGGCACCGGCGGCAGCGGCGTGCTCTATTATGGCGACAAAGGCATTTTGATGCACGGCGATTACGGCAATGGCCCACGACTCATTCCGGAAACGGCCATGAAAGAATACCAGCAGCCGGAACCGACGATCCCGCGTTCGCCCGGCATTCACGAAGAGTGGATCGAGGCGATCAAAAACGGCGGAAAATCCACAACCGATTTTTCCTATTCCGGTCCGTTGACCGAAACCATGCTGCTCGGCAATGTGGCGGTGTTTATGAAAGAGAAAAACACCACCCTGGAATGGGATGCGGAAAATATGAAATTCACCAATGTTGAGGACGCGAACGCCCTGCTGCATTACGATTACCGCGAGGGCTGGACGCTGTGATTTGACATCAGTTAATGGTGCTCGACATAAAAACTGGCACCACTTCTTTTCATTCTTTTTTACGTGGTCGTCAATTGCAAAAAAAATATTCCGATTTTATTTTTTCAATGCATATTCTTTCTCGTGCTCTAACCACTGTCGTTTTATTGACGGGCCTTTTTTCCACGCTCGTGTCCCAAACCGTGCGCATCAACGAGTTTTTGGCGATTAATTCATCAACGCTGATGGACAAGGATGGCGACTATTCCGATTGGATCGAAATATATAATCCAACGGCATCGACGGTTAATCTGTTGGGCTGGTCGTTAACGGATAATGCCGCTGATCCGCGAAAATGGCTCTTCCCGAATGTGACGATACATGCCATGGGTTATCTCGTGGTGTTTGCTTCGGGAAAAGAGCTGCACGAGCCGACGGAATATCACACCAATTTCAAACTTGATGGCGACGGCGAGTATCTGGCGCTGATCGATGTGGATGGCCGGATGGTCAGCGAGTTTGCCCCGGTTTTTCCGGCGCAATCCGCCGACATCTCTTTTGCCTGGCTAAACGGTGACTATGTGAAAACGGCCACGCCAACACCCGGCGAGGACAATCGTTTTGACGCATCGACGCCATTGAATCCGCCGACGTTCAGTCACAAACGCGGATTTTATCAGACGCCATTTGCAGTTGTGCTCGTTTCATCCGTCAATAATGCTGATATCTATTTTACCACGGATGGCAGCGAACCAACGCGGCAGGCCACGCGATATACCTCGCCCATTCCAATAAACACAACGACGGTTCTGCGGGCCGTCGTTGCGTCGGACGATCTGTCCAGTCTGCCCGTTACCCATACCTACATTTTTCTTCAGGATGTGCTTCGACAGCCGAATGATCCGCCGGGCTATCCGGCTGAGTGGGGGCCGTATACCGCTATTCCCGGCACGGCTATTGCCGATTATGAAATGGATCCCGAGATTGTCGATGATCCCCGTTATGCGCCCTATCTTGAGGAGGCGCTGTTGTCCATTCCCACGATGTCGTTGGTGACCCAAAAAGAAAATCTATTCTCCCATAGTACCGATCCGGACGAGGGCGGCATTTATATTTATACCGGGCCGCCCGAGTCCGGTGAAGTTCCCGGACTCGGTGACGGCTGGGAGCGGCCGGCGTCGATCGAGTTTTTCACCCCGGATGGTTCGGAAGAGTTTCAGATCAATTGCGGTGTGCGGCTGCAAGGCGGCCATTCGCGGCGTCCGGAAAAATCGCCCAAACATTCCTTCCGCCTTGTGTTCAAGGACGAGTACGGCCCGAATCGCCTCGAATATCCGCTCTTTGGTCCCGATGCTGTCACCGATTTTAATACTATCACCCTGCGCGCCGGATTCGGCAACAAGTGGATTCACTGGAGTCACGCTGAGCGCGTGCGCGGGCAATACGCGCGCGACGGCTGGGCCAAGGATGCGCAGCTCGATATGGGGCATCCGGCGGGACACAGTCGATATGTTCATCTCTATGTAAACGGACTCTATTGGGGAATTTATCAACCAAACGAACGTCTGGATCGTGAATTCGCCGAATCCTATCTCGGCGGTGACGAATCCGATTACGACGTCATCAAAGATTACACCAGCGTTGTCGATGGCGACATCACTGCGTGGAATGAGATGATGTCGCTGGCGAACCGCGGTGTGGCGAGCACAGAAGCCCATCAACGCATTCAGGGCAACAATCCCGACGGCAGACCGAATCCAGATTATCCCGCGTATGTCGATGTTATCAACCTCATCGATTACATGCTGCTCAATTTTTACGGCGGCAACACGGACTGGGATCATCACAACTGGGTGGCGATGCGCAATCGCGTCAATCCCGGCATGGGCTTTCGATTTTTTAGCTGGGATGCGGAACACATTCTCAAAAGTCAGAATGAAAATGTGACGGAAGAAAATAATCCTAATTGTCCCAGTGGCTTGTTTCAACGACTGGCGGAAAATGCTGATTTCCGGCGACTGGTGGCCGATCGCGCCCAGTTGCACTGTTTCAACGGCGGCGCCTTGACGCCGGAGGCCAATGAGGCGCGCTGGATGAACCGGGCCAATCAAATTGACTTGGCAATAATTGCCGAGTCGGCGCGCTGGGGTGATTATCGCCGCGATGTGCACCCCTATCAGGAGCAGGGACCGTTTTATTTATATGATAAAGAATTTTGGCTGGATGAACTGGCCTATTTGCGCGACGATTATTTTCCCACTCGAACCAACACGTTGATCTCGCAATTGCGCACCGCCGGATTATTTCCGAATGTTGAGGCGCCGGCGTTTCTGCTCAACGGGCGGCCGCCTGAACATTCGACCATTCAACCGGGGGATGTCCTCAGTCTGGCCGCCGCCGGCTCGATTTATTATACAACGGATGGCAGCGATCCTTTTCTATCCTTTTCGTCCTCAACCGGTTCTCAATTTGTTCTTTTTGAGGAGAGCGCGCAAAAACGCGCGTTCGTGCCCAAAAGTGATATCGGTTCCGACTGGCGGCGCTACGCCACCTTTGACGATTCCTCCTGGCGCTTGTCTCGCGGCGCACCGGGCGGCGTGGGTTACGAAAACGGCTCCGGTTATGAAAACTGGATTTCGCTCGATATGATCGACGATATGCGCAACGGCGCCAATCCCAATACGAGCTGTTATGTCCGCTGGGTTTTTGAGGTGTCTCCAGAGCAGCTTTCGAAGATGAAAAGTTTGACGTTGAGCGTGCGGTACGATGACGGTTTTGTCGCTTACCTGAACGGCACGCGTGTAGCCGAATCGAACGCGCCTGCCAGTTTGTCCTGGAACTCGAATGCGCCGGATGATCACGAAGCCACCGGACTGGAGGCGTTCGACGCTTCTCGTTTTGTCGAGTTGATGAGAGAAGGTCAGAACCTTCTGGCTATCCATGCTCTAAATCGCGCGACAAACAGCTCGGATTTTATCATCAATGCGGAATTGAGCGGCAGTGATAAGGATAATTCCGGCACGGTGTCGCCAACCGCTACCCTGTACACGGAGCCGCTGGCATTAGCGCACAGCACGCACATCAAAGCGCGGACGCTGTTGGGTGCGGAATGGAGTGCGATGAATGAAATGATGTTCGTACTTCCGGCTGATCTATTTAATCTTCGTTTTACGGAAATTCACTACCACCCGGCGGTGGACGATACGGTCGAAAATCGCGCTTATGAATTTCTCGAAATCAAAAATGTTGGCCCGGCGCCCATTGACATGAGCGGTCTGTTTTTTTCTCAGGGTATCACCTATACATTTCCGGAAAAGACGATTGTGAATCCGCAGGCTTTTATCGTGCTGGCATCACACTCGCCGTCTTTTCTGCAGCGGTACGGTTTTTCGCCTTTTGATACCTATGACGGTTTTCTCGCCAACAACGGCGAAGTCCTTGCGCTGACAAATATGTCCGACGATACGCTGGCCTTCCTTGAATACAATGATAAATCGCCCTGGCCGGAAGCAGCGGACGGCGCCGGCCATTCGCTCGTGCCGACGGATATGAATCCGCTGGCGAATCAAAATGATGCCGCCTTGTGGCGCGCCTCGCTTGATATCCACGGTTCGCCGGATCGTGATGATACGCCGAATAGCGGAGTTGAGGCGTTTGAGCTTCCAGACCAATTTACGCTGGAAAATTATCCGAATCCGTTTAATCCGGTGACGACGTTGTCGTACGCCATTCCCAAACGCGCGCACGTGTCGTTGACGATTTACGATATTCTCGGACGCGAAATGATCAAACTGGTCGATGACGTTCAGGACGCCAATCACTACAATCTCCAATTTGATGCGCGTCACTTGTCCAGCGGCGTCTATTTTTATCGCCTGCGCGTTGACGGACAGGTTATAGAAACACGTAAAATGTTACTCGTTCGCTAAAAGGCCATCTGTGCACGAATTTAATGTATTGAAAAATAAAATTGCGCTGGTCACGGGCGGCGGCACCGGCCTGGGACTGGCGATTTCGAAAAAGCTCGCGAGCATCGGCATGCGGCTGGTGATTGTCGGCCGCAACGCCGACACCCTCAACGCGGCGCAACAGCAGTTAGGTGAGGATGCTTCTGCTTTTGTCTACGATCTGTCGGACATCACCGGCATTCCACATTTGGTTGAAAGAATCGAAAAACAGGTTGGTCCCATTGATGTGCTGGTGAATAATTCCGGCATTCATTTAAAAAAAGACCTCTGGGAGGTGACCGACGACGAATACCAGAACGTCATCACCATCAATCAAAATGCGGTTTTTGTGATGTCGCGCGAAGTTGGCAAACGCATGCAGGAACGACAATCCGGCAACATTATCATGATCAGCTCCATGGCGTCGATTTACGGCATTCCCAAAGTCAGCGCTTACACGGCATCAAAGGCCGCGGTGGAAGGCATGACGCGCGCGCTGGCGGTGGAGCTGTCGCCTATGGGCATTCGCGTCAATTGCGTGGCGCCGGGATTCATCAAAACCGATATGTCGTCCAAAGCGCTGGACGCCGATCCGAGTCGTAAAGAACGCGTGCTGTCGCGTACGCCGCTCAATCGTCTCGGCGAACCGGACGATATTGCCAACGCCGTGCTCTTTCTCGTCTCCGACGCCGCCAAGTATATCACCGGCGTCGTATTGCCGGTGGACGGCGGAAATTCGATTGGTTTCTAATCGAGGCTCAAAGATAGTTTTTATGATTGACCACGGAGCACACAGCGCAGCCAAAGGCCGCAACCAAAAGCATCTTAACCAGAGATGCTATGTTAAAAATAAATCAATCACTTGTTTTATGATGTGAACTTGAATCTCGCGCAAAGTCGCCAAGCCGCAAAGGAAATAAACTCGCATATAAACTGGCATGTAAAAATTGATAGTGTTGAAAATCGCCAAGTCATCGCGTTTATTAATTTCTAATAATATGAGGTATTACATCTGTTCAAGATAAATAGATATAAGGTATCTATCCAGTGAAGTACATATGGACTTTTGTAAATGTTCTTTTTTAGCAAAACTTTACCACGAATTACACGAATTTTGACGAATGCGCACGAATTAAAAAATGAAAAATCTCTAATTTGTGTAAATTCGTGCATAATTAGTGAAATTCGTGGTCAAAATGAACTCGAAACAATTTCAATAAAAATCAAGGTATAGTTCACCGGATGCATACAGAAAATGTTTTCAAAATTGAGAATATGACGATGATACAAAAATTCCTTTCCACGATTTTTTTCCAAACGTTTGCCATACTCGTCATGGGCTCTGGTGTTTTGCTCGCCATGCAGACTGCCCCTCAGCAGCAGCCCATGCCGCATTTACAACAAGTCGGTGAAACCACTCAACTGGTGGTCGACGGCTCGCCGTTTCTCATTCGCGGCGGCGAGCTGGGAAACTCGTCCTACACGAGTCTGGAGTACATGGCACCCATCTGGCAAAAATTGAAGACGATGAATGTGAATACGATTCTCGTGCCGGTCTATTGGGAGCTCATCGAACCGCAGGAAGGTCAATTTGATTTTGACCTGTTTGATCACCTGTTGGCGGAAGCGCGACAGCATGATTTGAAACTGGTGCTCTTGTGGTTTGCCTCGTGGAAAAACAGCATGTCGAGTCACGCGCCGGCCTGGGTGAAACTGGATCAGCAGCGCTTCCCGCGCGTCAAAGACGACAAGGGAAAAAGTCACGAGATTTTGACGCCCTTTAGCGATAATAATCTGCAGGCTGATAAAAAAGCGTTTCAGGCGCTGATGCGGCATATCAAAAAAGTGGATGAGGATTTTCAGACCATCATTATGATTCAGCCGGAAAATGAAATCGGCATGCTGCCGGTGGCGCGCGATTATTCTGCCCTGGCGACTGAAAAGTTTGATGAAAACGTCCCGACCGAATTCATCACCTATTTACAAAAAAATAAGCAAAAGCTTGTCCCAGAATTTTATGAGGTGTGGGCACAAAATGGCTTCAAAACCTCGGGAACCTGGGAGGAAATTTTTGGCGTCGGCTCGCATACCGATGAGATTTTTATGGCGTGGTTTTACGCGCTATTTACCAACGAGGTGGTCGAGGCCGGCAAGGCGATTTATCCGCTGCCCATGTTTGTGAACGCGGCGCTCAATCGTCCGGGTCACGAGCCGGGGAGCGGCTATCCGAGCGCCGGACCGCTGCCGCACCTCATGGATGTCTGGAAAGCCGGCGGCCCGGCGATTGATTTTCTCTCGCCGGATTTTTATAATCCCGATTTCAAACACTGGTGCGATCTGTACACGCGCCAGGGCAATCCGCTGTTTGTCCCGGAACATCGGTTTGACGACACCGTGGCGGCCAAGGCAGCCTTTGCTTTTGGTCATTATGAAGCGATTGGTTTTTCGCCGTTTTCCATCGAATCCACTGACGAACCGGAGGACGAAACGCTGGGAAAAATGTACGCGTTGATCGAGCAGGCCACGCCGCTCATCACGAGTTTTCACGGCCAGGATAAAATCGAGGGTGTGCTGTTGGACAAAGAAAACCCGCAATCGGTTTTTCAGTTGGGAGCCTACGAATTCACCGTTCGCCACAGTTACACGCTGGGTTATGAAGCGAAATCGAAAAATGATCACTGGGATGTGGCCGGCGCCATTTTTATCCAAACGGGTGAACACGAATTTTACATGATTGGCTCGGGTCTTGTCGTCACCTTTAAAAATGTGCGTCAACCGGACTTAAATGTCGGCATTTTAAAAGCCGATGAAGGCCGGTTTGAAGACGAGGAGTGGATGGTCATCCGCCATTTGAACGGCGACCAGACGCATCAGGGCCGGCACGTGCGCATTTTTTATGATCACTATTCGATCCAGCGATTCGAGTTGTATAATTATGAATGAACACGCGATATAAAAATAGAATTTGACATATAATGAATCAACATATCGGTACAATCCAAATGACAATTAACTCGCGCCAGTCCGCAAAGAGACCACGATTTTACAATCACAAGAAACGAGTTCTTTGCGCCCTGGCGTCCTGGCGCAATAATTTTTCTTTTTTGGGACAATCAGAAAAGGATGTGCTCCTAAAACTCTGCTTTAAAAAAGCCGCGATTATTTGCCTGTTGGTTCTGTTCTTTTCTCAATCCCTTTTTTCAGATGT
>CAYSNA010000004.1:22187-36740 GCA_964432185.1 uncultured Cytophagia bacterium | reverse complement strand
CTTCGGTAAAGATTTTAGCGATTTTTTCAGCCGCTTCGGGCGTCACCTCGCGGTTCGTCGCCACAATGCCGCCATAGGCGGATGTCGGATCCGTGGTCAATGCCGCGTCATATGCGGTCGCCACGTCATCGGCCCACGCCGCGCCGCAGGGATTGGCGTGCTTGATGATCGCCACGGCCGGTTTTTCAAATTCCAGCGCCAGACCGATGGCGCCCTGCATATCATTCAAATTATTAAACGATAATTCCTTGCCGTGCAACTGCTGTATTGCCACCATGCCGCTTGTACCTTTGGAAGCATCCGCATAAAAGGCGGCGCGCTGGTGCGGATTTTCTCCGTAACGCAAATTTTGCACTTTTCGCAGGCTCAGACTGAGGACATCCGGCAATTCATCGGATGGGGCTTCGAGTCCGGCAAGATAAGTCGAAATGGCCGCATCATATTGCGATGTCCGCTGGAACGCCGCCAGCGCCATGGTTTGGCGTAATTCGCCGGACACCGCGCCGTTTTTGGCGTCCATTTCTGCGACTATGTGATGGTAAAATTTTGGATCAACCACTACGGCAACGCTGGGATGATTTTTCGCTGCCGCGCGGATCATGGTCGGGCCGCCAATGTCGATATTTTCCAGCGCCACATCCAGCGTCACGTCTGCTTTGGCAATGGTTTGCTCAAAAGGATAAAGATTGACCACCACCATGTCAATGGCACCGATGCCGTGCTCCACCAACTCGGCGAGATGCTCATCCGTACGTTTGGCCAAAATGCCGCCGTGGATATACGGATGCAGCGTTTTGACGCGGCCGCCGAGAATCTCGGGAAACTTTGTAATCTCGGACACCTTGATGACGTGAATACCATTTTCTTTTAACAGCTTGTACGTACCACCAGTGGAATAAATTTCAACGCCGTGCTCGACGAGTTTATTGGCAAAATCGACAATGCCGGTTTTGTCAAAAACGCTGACCAGGGCGCGTTTGATTGTAATATCGCTCACGTTGATGTTCCTTTATATTTTGGATTGAAGATTCTTGATCGTGACAAAGGCTCGCGTACTCCAAGGAGAATACTATTCCTGTGCCTCGATCATGTGGCGTTTCATTTTTTCAACAATTTCAGGGTAATCTTGTGCCAGATTGTGTTGTTCGCCAATATCTGTCGCCACATCATACAATTCAATTGGCGCATTCGCGGCGGGGCGTACGGCCTTCCACTGGGCGGAACGAACCGCCTCTTTGTCGTGCCCGTTGCCGTAAAACTGCCAATAGAGATAATCGTGTTCTGGCTGCTCCTCGCCCAGAAGTTCTGGCAGATACGAGAGGCCGTTTATGTTCTCCGGTGCTTCAATACCTGCGAGTTGGCAGGCGGTCGGCAAATAATCCCAAAAGGCCGAGGGAAAATCCGACAACGAACCCGCGGTTACTGTGCCGGGCCAGCGCACGATCATCGGCACGCGGATGCCACCGTCGTATAGATCGCGTTTGTAGCCGCGCAGCGGGCCATTCGAATCAAAAAACTCGTGGTCATGGCCGCCTTCGTGATGCGGCCCATTATCGGATGTGAAAAAGACGATCGTTTTCTCATCAATGTTTAATTCTTTCAGCAGCGCCATGATTCTGCCGACATCGCCGTCCAAACGCGTGATCATGGCCGCAAATCCTTTTTCCGGAGTGGGCCATTCTTTTTTAGCGTACTCGCCATAATCCGGCACTTCCTGGCCGTCCCCAAGCATGTTCCCGGCTTGATTATTGGTATGCGGAATGGTCCAATGGACGTGCAGCAAAAATTTATTTTTCGCGTTGTCGCGGATGAACTGCAACGCCTCCTCGGTCATGACATCGTGCGAATAGGTGACTTTTTCTCTGGCGACAAATCCACGGTTGATATCATCTTTGTCGTACAGCACATTACCGGGCAGTTCGACCTTTTCACGATTGCGCCACAAATACAACGGATAGTAGTTGTGCGCTTCGCTCTGATCGAGATAGCCCATCCAAAAATCAAAGCCGTTATCATTGGGATGACCGTTGCCGTCCGCATCGGCCAAAGCCCATTTGCCGACACCGCCGGTGACATATCCGACATTTTTTAAAAGTTCGGCAATCGTCACATCGTCCGGTTGAAAGGCATATTTTTCATTGGCGGAAATGGCGGTGCGACCGGTATGCTGGCCCGTCCACAGCACCAGGCGCGACGGACGGCACACGGTGTGGCCGGCGTAATGATCGGTGAAGCGCATGCCTTCAGCCGCCAGTTGATCGATATTCGGCGTTTTGATGATCTCCTGACCATAACAGCCGAGATCGCCATAACCCAGATCATCGCACATGATGTAGATAATATTGGGCGGAGTGCTCTTTTGTGAGCAGCTAACAAGAAGCGCGGCAAAGATGAAAAGAATGACAATTTTCATGTTAAAATTCCTAATCCGGATGATGGGACACGGATAAACACTATTTGAACTGGTCTACACGGGTTGGCTTATAACGTAACTCTGTCAGAGCTAAAAGCCCAAACGGGATTTTATATGATTCTATTTTAAAATCGTAACCTTCCGTCCCTCAATCTTCACTCGTCCCTCAGCAAACAGCTGAAGCGCCTCCGAATAAATCTTGTGTTCTTCTTTGAGAACGCGGGCGGCGAGTGTGTCCGGGGTGTCTTCATTTTCAACCGGAACGCAGCGCTGCAGCACCGGCGCGCCGGTATCGTATTCGGCATCCACCAGATGCACGGTGACGCCGGAGACCTTGCAGCCGTATTCAAGCACGGCTTCGTGCACAAAATGGCCGTACAATCCCTTGCCGCCAAACGACGGCAGCAGCGCCGGGTGAATGTTCAGCATTCTATTTTTAAAAGCGCGAACAACGGATTCGGGCATCATTTTCATGTAACCGGCGAGAATTACCATATCGGTTTTGAGCTCGCGCAAAACGTGCAAAATGTGCTGGGCAAAATCGACGTGGGAAGCGAACTGTTTTTCGGCAATATGAAAAGCGGGGATGGCATTTTCGCGCGCATGTTGAAGCGCACCGCATGTTGAGTTGTTGCTGATGACGCCAACGAGTTCGGCGTTGATCTTTCCAGCTCGAATAGTGTCGTAAATAGCACGGACGTTTGAGCCGCCGCCGGACGCAAAGGCGACAAGCCGAAGCGGTTTCTGTTCTCTCATGAGACTCCTGCTTGCAATAATTCAATCGTGCCGGCATCGGCGTCAAGTCGAACCGGACAGCCGATGGGCAGCGTGTATTTGATAGGCACGTGACCGTACGGAAAATTGGATAAAACCGGAATGTGCAACGGAGCACAATAATACGAGATTAAATCGTTAAATTCAACCGGATTGTCATTCGAGTCGGGAGCAATATCAATAAACTGCCCAAGTAGAATGCCATTGACCTTTTCAAGAATACCGGCGTTTTTGAGCTGGGAAAAAAGTCGATCGATTTTATACAACTCTTCGCCAACATCTTCGAGCAACAGGATGGCATGGGTAAAATCGGGGCAATATGGCGTGCCGATAATTGAAGTCAGAACGGAGAGACAACCGCCAAGTAATCGGCCTTCGGCGATACCCGGCGACACGGGCTGCCACGGCTGACCGTTAATAGCCGCATGCAGGATGGGCTGTTCGCCGTGTAACATCTGCCACATGGACTCTTCCGTCAGCGGATCGACGTCGTGCAGCTCGGTAGACACCATCGGGCCGGAAAATGTAATCAAACCCGTTTTCGCGACCATCGCCAGCGAGAGCGCGGTCACATCGCTATAACCCATAATGATTTTCGGATTGCGGCGAACGGCGTCATAATCAATGTGATGCAAAAGACGGGTGATGCCATAACCGCCGCGGGAACAAAAAATGGCGCGAACCGCGGGATTAGTGAGCATCTCATTCAGGTCGCGCGCGCGGTCATTATCACTGCCGGCGAGATAGCCTGTTTGGGCGCGCAGACTTGGGCCTTCAAAAATGTGATAGCCGTGGCTACGAAGGTAGGCAAGACCGCGGTCGAGGCGTTCCAGTCGGGCGGCATTTAACGGACCGGCGGGCGACACGACACCGATCGTATCGTCGGGCAAAAGTCGCGGTGGTCTGATGATCTCTTGTGAAAAATCAACTGGCGACATGATGAAAATTACTGCATCGTATCGGCAAACCGCTGCAGTTCCATAATGGAGATGGGATTGATAAATTCAAAATCACCAAAGCCATTGCGATCAAAGAATTCGAACTGGCGATTAATGGCGTAATACTGCCAAATATGATAAGGTCGCGAGTTGGATGGATAATTATTTTGAATCACCTCATTCGGTGGGCCCAAAATGATGAACACCAGGCCGCGATCGGTCTGCCAGCCTTTTCGTCCCATAACCGAAAAATTTTGGTTCGCCGTTTCCACACGGGCATAATAGGATTGCATCGCTTCGTTTTCATCCGTGCCTGGAGACGGATCACGCTTTTTCCAAAACTCGATGAACTGTTCAAGCTTTTGGTTGTCCGCCGACTTTTTCAACTTTTTCCATTCTTCGCGCGTGGCAATATAGTGCACCTGCAAAATGGCTTCATCCAGATCACTGGTATTGCGCGGCAAACCGCCCCAGCGCACGTAAAACGTTTTTTCGATCTGCGCTTTTTTGTTGTTCGCGAGCATATCGACATGCAAAACATATCGATCGTGTTGCAGAGTGTCCGTTGGAATTTCAATGGTATAGCCGGAGCGCTCGCCTTCCATCGCTAGCGTTTCCGTCCAGCGTTTTTTATAATTCGAATTCTCGGCACGTATTTCAAAAGTCAATTCAACGGATTCAGCGCCTTGTGGATTGTAGATTTCAAAATAGGCAAACGACGGTTGCCCGAGCCCTTTATTGCCGTTGGTCACTTCCGGAAAGATGCTTTTGACCTGGCCCTGTTCATACTCCACCCGACGCGCAAAGACGATTTCGCTGGCGGAGATGTCCGGCTTGGAAAAATCATCAATGGTGATTTTTTCCTCGGACTCCCAGGTTTTGCCGCTATTTAAATCCTCAAAACGCAGCTTGATGGTATATTTTCCCGGATCAAGAACAAAAGATTTATGGCTGAGCGAAAGATCGTTGCGGCTGTTGGTCTCATCATAATCATCAACGCTGAACTTTTCTTTCCATATATCGCCATCCACCTGCTCACGGCCATTCAGAATGATGGCCGACAATTCACATTCGGCGGTGTAGGCATCGGCTTGCTTGATAAACTGCACATCATCGTAGAGAATTTCGATAAAAACATCAATCCGCCCTTTGGCCAAATCAGTCTTGTCCGCATAGGCGACGATATCGTCATAAAAAAGCGGATAGGGCGAGCGATTATCGTCTGCAGCGAATATGTTCACAGAGAGACACAAAAACAGTAGAACCGTTTTAAATTTCATAAAAGACCTTTCATTCTGCCACTGTCCACACATTGAATGAATCCGCCGCCTTTTGGTTCCAAAGAACTTATGGAATGAGTTCGGCGGTCAAATCATACAAATGGGACTCGGTGATGCGGACGTTATAAAATTCTCCTACTACAACATGGTCGTGCAAAAAAATATTGCCGTCGATTTCCGGCGCATCCCACTCGCTGCGAGCATACGCAAGATTGTTTTTCTGATCCACTTCATCGACAACAACTTTGATTGACCTGCCGATGAGCGAGGCGTTTCGTGTTTCAGCAATCTGCGATTGCAGGTTCATGATTTGCCGTTGGCGATCGAGCTTGACTTCGTCCGGCACATCATCCTTCAACCGGTAGGCGCGCGTTTCTTCTTCGTGCGAATAGGTAAAAACGCCGAGCCGTTCAAACTGCACATCATTGAGAAAATCCATCAGTTCGTTAAAATGCTCCTCGGTTTCGCCGGGAAAACCCGTGATGATGGACGTTCGCAAAACCATATCCGGAATGTGTGCGCGTATTTTGCTGATGAGTGTTTCGATGCCTTTTCTGTCGATTCGCCGTCCCATTTTTTTTAGGATGGGATCGGAAATATGTTGGATAGGGATATCGACATACTTGACCACTTTATCGAGCGACGCCAGCGTGTCGATCAAAGCATCCCGCCAATGCGCGGGGTGCGTGTAGAGCAGGCGAATCCATTCAAAACCGTCGATAGTGTTCAGTTCGCGGAGCAGCGAGTCGAGCGACACCTGACCGGGCAGATCACGGCCGTACACGGTGGTATCCTGCGCGATGAGCATGAGCTCTTTGACGCCCTTTTCGGCCAGACGATGAGCATCCATTATAATATCATTAAACGGTCGGCTGGCATAACCGCCCTTGATCAGTGGAATGGCGCAATAAGCGCAGCGATTGTCGCAGCCTTCGGAAATTCGCAAATAAGCATAGTGCGGCGGACTCAACGGCAAACGTTTGGAGCGCTGAAGCGGTTGCTGCAAAAACTGCTGCACCTCGCGAACGGTTGTATCCGCAGAAATGGTGTAAAAAAACCGGTCCACCTCGGGAATGAGTTCAGCGACCTCCTGTTTATAGCGCTGCGGCAAACAGCCGGTCACCAGCACTTTGAGCTCCGGATTCAATTCCTTTAAAGAGACGATATCAAAGATCGAATCAATGGATTCGCGCTTGGCGCTTTCGATGAACGCGCAGGTATTGATGATCACCGCATCTGCCGACTGTACGTCATCGATGATCGTTGCCGAGTTCGCCAGACCACCAAGAATGATTTCAAGGTCAACCTGATTTTTCGGACAACCCAGATTGAGATAGGAAATTTTCACTGAAAGAGCGCCTCGACAAATGTTTGGGGATTAAATTCCTCCAGATCGTCGAGGCTTTCGCCCACGCCGATGTAGCGGACGGGAATATTTAACTCGCGCGCGATGGAAAAGACGATGCCGCCTTTGGCCGTGCCGTCGAGCTTGGTGAGTACGAGGCCGGTGACATCCACGGCCTGCGCAAACTGTTTGGCCTGTGACAATCCGTTTTGTCCGGTGGTGGCGTCCATCACCAGAAAAATTTGATGCGGCGCATCAGCAACTTGTTTTTTCAACACAGTGTGGATCTTGCTCAACTCGGCCATCAGATTGGTCTTGGTGTGCAGGCGACCGGCCGTGTCGATCAACAGCACATCCACATCGCGGGCAAGCGCCGCTTTGAGCGCGTCAAAAGAAACGGACGCCGGATCGGCGCCCGGCTGGCTGTGGATGATGTCAACGCCACTTCGGTCAGCCCAGATATCGAGCTGATCGATGGCCGCCGCGCGAAACGTATCCGCCGCCGCAAGCAGCACTTTTTTGCCGTCGTTGCGAAACCGGTTCGCCAGCTTGCCGATGGTCGTCGTCTTGCCGGTCCCATTCACGCCCACAATGCTGATGACATACGGCTTGGCATCGAAAGAAAGCGGTTTGTGTTGTCCAACCTCTTTGAACAAATTGACCAGATCAGCCTTTAAAATGGTCATAACATCCTGCTCGGTAACCGCGCCATCCTTGCGCGCACGAGCACGAAGATCATCTATAATGCGTTCGGCGGTGTCAACACCGAGATCACTTAATATAAGCACTTCTTCCAGTTCATCGAGAACAGAGTCATCTATGCGGCGGCCTTTGACGACATTGGAAATACCGCTCGTCAGGTTGTCTTTGGTTTTGGCCAGCCCTTTTGTTAATTTTGAAAAAACTTTGAGCACGTGGGATTCCTTTTTCGATTCAATATTCCTTAACAAGATTTACACTTGTGACACGCTGTTGCGTGCCGACATATTTAGCATAGTCCATTTGATCGTTAAGCGGCGAGATCATAATTGACAGGATAAGTGAATATTACAAAACTCTTCTGTTATCGCTGCACTTTTTTTAATTATCGTTTCGTTTATTGGAACAAAAATAGTTCCCAAAACTGGGTACATAATCCGGTTGACCTTGCTCGTATCGCAGGTTATTGATTTATGCCTTTTCCAGCGTTTTGGGTTTAATCTCGCGGTTATACCTGCGAACATAACCAAAAATGGTGATCGGAATCAGCACCAAGGTCAAATACATAAAAACATATTTTACCAGAGGCACGTTCAAAGTAAATGATATGACCACCGCGGCAAACAAAGTGGACGTCCACTTGCCGAGTTTGTTCGACTCGGTGATGTAATGTTTTTTCGAAATAACCAGAATGCCGGTAAAGAGCAAAAAAACATCGCGCGCGATGACGATAAACACATACCAGTACGGCAATCCTTTTAAATGCGCGAGCACGAGCATGGTAGTGCCGACGCTGATTTTATCGATGAGCGGATCGAGCATTCGACCAACATTGGACACCTTGTCGAGTTTTCGGGCAAAGTGGCCGTCGAGGTAATCGGTCAGACATGCGAAAAACATAAATAAAAGGGCAACCAGATCTCCCGTTCGTGTGCCGCGATACAAAAAATAGATGATGAACGGCAGAAAAACGAGACGCATCACCGTAAAAAAATTCGGCAAGGCGTATTTGTTTTCATCTTCACGATACAGATGAAAAATTCCGCTCTGTTTCATAATCACCCCTCTCAGGTGAAGACCTTGATAGCATCCAGAATAAGGGACGGTTTTTTCACCAATGCGGCTTTGAATAACGTCACCATGGTGCGTTTTTCGACGGGTACTTTGAGTCCGGCATCGGCGATGGCCTCAAATTCTTCATCCGTAAGTTTGAAAATATTATTTTTCAATTTATACAAAATCTCGTGCGTTTTTCCTTCGGCTTTGTGCCAGCGTTTCGGATAATCGGCGAGGGCTTTGGCGGAAACATCGCCCGCGTTGATCGCCGCACCGGCGACCTGGCCGGCGATTTTACCGGACATCAGCGCCGTGGCAATTCCACCGCCGCTGATCGGATTGACCTGGTGGCCGGCATCGCCGACCAGCATCAAGCCATCGAGAACAAGGCTGTCGAGCGTTTTATCGCACGGTACGCCGCCGACGACGCTGTTCAATACGGAGGCGCCAGGGAATCGTTCCGCGAGGAATTCATCAAGATAGGCGACCGGTGATTTTTTCCGCGCCGCATCGCCGGAAATACCGAGCCCGAGGTTGCCGCGTCCATTGCCTTTGGGAAAAAACCACAAATAACCTTCCGGCGCGATGTTCGTTGAGAAAAACAGGTGCAGATGTTTGGCGGATAACTCGATGTCGCTCACGGTATACTGCGCACAGGTTTCCATATCTCGCATTTTGGTGCGCGTGTTAATGCCGGCCCAGCGGCCAACACGCGACTCGACGCCGTCCGCACCGACGACGATTTTAGCGTTCACCCGGAACTCTTTGCCCATGTGTGACACGGTTACGCCGCTCACCTTGCCATCCTCAAACAAAAGTCCGGAGACGTACGCTTTGGTCAACACCTCGGCGCCGGTTTTGACGGCCATATGAGCCATATCGTAATCAAACACTTTACGATTTAAAATATAGCCGGTCTGTTTGAAATTGAGTTCGACCTGTTTTCCCACCGGCGAGTGGAACATCACGTCACTAATGCGGTTGTCAATCCAGCGTTCATCGATGGTATCGACGGCCGTCCGCAGACCGGCGTCGGAAATGCCTTCGGCGCAGCGCACCGGAATGCCGATATCGCGGTCTTTTTCCAACACCAAAACAGAAGCCCCGGCCTGCGCCGCAAAGCGCGCGGTTGTGGAGCCGGCCGGGCCAGCGCCGACGACAATTACATCATATCTATTTTTCATCAATCACCTCCAGCGCCCGAATCGGACAGACATCAATACAATTTTTGCACAGCGTACAGCTATCGGTGATATTAAAATCGGCTTCAAAAAGTTCAATGGAATCATGCGGGCAGACAGCGACACAGGTGCCGCAAAAATCGCAGAGATGCGGATCGTAGGCAATTTTTTGAAAAATCCGTTTCATGAATCAACGTCCCTTAAAGTTTGGATAGTCGTAATTGAATCGTTTTCTATAGTAAAAGCGCGTGAAAAAGAAAATCGCTGCGAGCAACACCAGAAACAACGGGAAAATGAGACAGATCAACAGAGCAAAGGACGCGATGCCGGCCTTGACCGTCACGATAGCAGAGGCCCGATTTCGCTGTGTCGCCAACCGCAGCATGAACGGTCCGGTCACGACAATCACAACAAGCATAAACTCGTTTTTATGCCAGAGGCTGAACAGACCTGCCAAAATATAAAAAATCAAACACAATGCCACGGTTAAAGTTAAACCAAATTTGACCGGGAAAGTGACTTTGGCGCTGGCGCGATCGCCGTCAACATCCGGAAGAGTCGTCAAAAAATAAAGCGCGGTATTAAAAAAGAGATAGGGCAGCGATGAAATCAGCAGATCCGGGGAGGCAGGACGCGCGATGATCCAGCCCATGGCAAAGGCCAGCCAGCCCATCGCCATATTGGCCAGCAAACCACCAATGGGTCTGTCCTTTAGGGTGAACGGCGCAAAATTATAGGCGTAACCGGTAACGAGATTAAAGATCAGCACCATTGCGAAAAACTCGGGATCGACCATCAGGGCGCCAAGTACCGAAAAGACGAGCAACAGCCAGCTTTCAAGATAGCCGGCGCGCCGAGAAATAAAACCATCCCCCAGCAGAAAAAGTTTTTTATTGCTCCGGTCGGATTCGATATCCATCAGTTGGTTGAGAACAAAACTGCCACCCATGGCGCAGGCAAACAGGATCAATCCGAGCACAAGTTTTGCATTCCACCATTCCATCCCCAAAAATAAACTGGATACCGGCCGAACGCGCACATGTGCGGCCGCGTAGCCGGCCAACAGCGTCGCCCACCCCGGGAAGAACAAAATTGGCCGCGTGAGAAAAAAATAATCAAAGGGCCGCAGCCACTTACTCATGCTGAAATTTGCCAATTTTATCTTCGATCTCGATAGGGTACATGCCGGTGAAACAGGCTGTGCAATAACCGCCATTATCGTGCGACACGGAATCCAGCAATTTTTCTTCGGACAGGTAAGCCAGGCTGTCGCAGTCGAGAAATTCAGCAATTTCGGCAACCGTCTTTTTGTTGGCGATGAGTTCCTTTTTGCTCGGGAAATCCATGCCATAGTAACACGGCGATGTAATCGGCGGCGAACTGACGCGCACATGCACTTCCTTGGCGCCGGCCTGGCGGATGAGTTTGACGAGTTGACGCAGGGTGGTGCCGCGGACAATCGAGTCTTCAACAACAACAACCCGGCGCCCGTTGAGGATCCCCTTCACCGCGTTAAATTTGACGCGCACCGCAAAATCACGCATTTTTTGCTGCGGACTGATGAACGAACGGCCGATGTAATGATTGCGGATAAGACCGAGCTCAAACTTTAAATCGGAGCGGCGCGAAAAACCGACGGCGGCCGTATTGCTCGAGTCCGGTACAGAGATGACGATATCAGCATCAGCGGGACTTTCGAGCGCCAGATTTTTACCAAGCTTGCGTCGGACTTTATCGACATTTTCATTAAAGATGCGGCTGTCCGGGCGGGAAAAATAGATAAACTCAAAAATGCACTTGTGCCCGGTGGTGGGTTCGGCAAATTGATAACTCTTTAATCCCGAAGTGCCGATTTCCACCAATTCGCCGGGCCGCACATCACGGATATAGCGGGCACGGATCAGATCGAGCGCGCAGGTCTCGGACACGACAAAATAGGCGTTCTCTTTTTTGCCGATACACAACGGCCGTACGCCGTCCGGATCACGCATGGCAAAAATTCTATCGCCGATCATCATGGTGATCGAGTAGGCGCCGCGAATGTATTGCAGCGCCTCCATGATACGCTCGTGCATTCTCCTTTTCTTGGAGCGGGCGATCAGGTGAATGAGAACTTCGGTGTCCGTTGTGGTTTGAAAGATGGCGCCTTCCTCAACCAATTCATGGCGAAGCGTGCCCGAGTTGGTCAAATTTCCGTTATGGCTGATGGCCAGCGTGCCGCCGCGCATATTGGCGACAAGCGGCTGCGCGTTGAGCAGTTGCGTGCCGCCGGTTGTTGAGTAGCGGTTATGGCCGATGGCAATGTGCCCGACCATTTGATCGAATTTTTTCTGATTTGAAAACACATCCGCAACAACGCCGCGGCCGACGTGTTTGGAAACATTTTCGCCGTCGCTCACCACAATGCCGGCGCTCTCCTGACCACGATGCTGCAACGCATACAGCGCCAGGTAGGCGAGATAAGCGGCTTCCGCATGTCCATAAACGGCGACTGTCCCACAATTCGATTCGGGTTTATCTAAAAGGTTCTTTTTCAGCGTTCGCATAATTCTTTCTATTGGGATGAAACGTTAAAAATTAAAATGCCCAGCGCAATTCCGGCCACATCCGCCACCACATCCTGCAAACTGGGATTGCCTTTACCGCTGACGCCGTCGTACACTTCTTTGGCAATGCCAATGGAGAACGACACACCAATGGCAGCCACATTCGACTTTTTCTGCGATAGGCCAAACTCCTGCTTGAAGGCGTAATAGGAGCAACCGGTTAAACACGCACTGACCATAAAATGGTGCGCTTTATCTTCGCCAAACCATTTGTCGTGCATGGCGCGTTTGAGCAACACATTGACACTATCGGCCGGCGGCGGCGTTGGTTCCGTCCAACCGCTGCGGGAAAAAACCAGTAAAAGAAAAAGAAAGATGATTGTTCGTTTCATATCAAAACCCCAAGTCTTTATCGATGTTACACATCCCGTTGATCGAGATGGTGATAAAGTCCTCCAGCGACAGGCCGATATTTTCGCAGGTTTGAATTTGATCGCGATTGGCGCCGCGCGCAAAAGATTTCATTTTAAAGCGGCGCAACACAAAATCCGTCTCGATGGATTTCAGCTTTTTATCCGGGTGCATCAGCGTGGCGGCGACGATGAGGCCGGTGACCGGATCAGCAGCATAAAGCGCTTTGTCCATCAGCGACTCGAGTGGAACGAGATTGTTATGCGCTTTGATGGCATGAAGGATCTCGTCGGAGACATCGGTATCCTTGAGCACCTGTTCGGTAACCAATGTGTGTTGGTCAGGCGTATCGGCGGTCTCTTCGTAATCGAGATCATGCAGCAAACCGGCGAGGCCCCATGCTTCTACATCTTGGTCAAAATGCAGCGCGAGTTCACGCATGACCGCTTCCACCGCAAGAACGTGTTTGAACAAATTCTTGTTGGAGAAACGGGGTCGAACGAGATTGTAGGCTTGGTCGCGTGTCATATGTTTTAATAAATCGTACGGGATGAACAGGACTAATTTTTCAAAAAAAAGATCCTGTTCATCCTGCATCCCGTGAATATTCTATAAATAAAAAGACGTGTGACGACACTCGCCACACGTTTGTTTTTCTAGAAATAATTTTTAGTGACGATAATATAAACAAAAATGGCAAAAATTGCAACGGGACAGATAAAGCGGATGAGGAACGTCCAGGTTTTACGGAAAAAGAAAATATTACCATGTTCTTCAATTTCGGCGCGCACGGCTCGAATGCCCCATTTGTAGCCGACAAAGATGGATATGAGAAAGGCGCCGATGGTGAGCGAATAGTTACCGAGCGCAATATTCATCAGATCGAGAAAACCAAGGCCGATGCCGGGAATGGCCGACAGCCAGGAAACGCCGCCGAATGACAACGCCGACGGCACACCGAGCACAAAAGCGAGCACCGCCATAAACAGTGCGGCGGTCTTGCGATTCCACTTTTTTTCATCCACCATATAAGAGACGGTCACTTCGAGCAATGATATTGTTGAGGTCAGTGCGGCGACCGTCAACAATAGAAAAAAACCGGCGCCGAAAAAAGCACCCAACGGCATTTCGGCAAACATGGTCGGCAGCACGACAAATACGAGTCCGGGACCGCCGGCCGGATCGAGCCCCATGGCAAAGAGCGCTGGAAAAATCAAAAAGCCGGCGACGATCGCAATCATGGTATCAAAGAAACAGACCCAGGCGCCGGAAACGATGAGATTGTCGTTTTTGCTGATATAGCTGCCGTAGGTGATCATCGCACCCATGCCAAGGCTGAGCGAGAACAGCGCCTGCCCCAGCGCCATGGCAATGGTGCCGCCGGTGATTTTGGAAAAATCCGGTTTGAGGTAAAACTCCAGACCTTTGGCCGCGCCCTCCAGAGTGACGGATCGGATGGTCAAAATCACCAAAAGGGCCAACAGGATGGGCATGAGAATTTTCACCCAGCGTTCAATGCCGGATGAGACGCCGCCCATCACAACAACAGCCGTGAACACTATAAAAATGAACAGAAAAACAATGGCTTGCGTTGGATTGCCGACAAAGCCCTCAAAAATGGCGACCGATTGCGCCGTTGTGATGGTTTCGGAAAACGTACCGGTTAAGGTTTTGAGAAAATAGCCGAACGTCCAGCCGGCAATGACCGAATAATACGACAGGATGCCGACGCCGGTCAACACGCCGAGAAATCCGACAATATACCACCAGCTTTTCGGCGCAATTTTTCGGAACGCCCCGACCGGATTAAGGCGCGCATGTCGCCCGACACTCAGTTCCGCGATCATGACCGGCGCGCCAATCAACAGGACAAAAACAATATACAACACAACAAATGCCGCACCGCCGTT